>CAZUEB010000182.1:333-3441 GCA_964619115.1 uncultured Dehalococcoidales bacterium | reverse complement strand
CCTACCAACTGCTTGCAAAAGTTTGCAAATCGTAGCTGATTCTGGCGCAAATTTGCTCGTGCTACTTGCTGAATCTTTTAGCAGATTATTCAAATACCGACAGCCCGGCTCTAGAAGATTATAGTAGTAAGCAGGGACGAGTGCCCTACCCCCAGCAATTGTATCACTTCTTAAGTTAGTGTTGCTATAGCGTAAATTGGGAGTGTTATTTCTGGAGCGGGTATCATCCCATTTTTGTGCGCCTGATAACCCATGCCCTGGATGGACTGCAGACGACCAGGACCATGACAAACGCTGCAGAACCCAGGAGTCCGAACATCCACTGGGGATCGGGATAGACGTCAAACACCACCCGGATTCCACTTCCCCATATAAAAAGAAAAAAGGCGGTCATCACCAGGATTGCCCATTCAGTCAGACGGTTCCCCCGCGCAAAGATGGTGTACATGTGGGGAAGGATTTTTCCGAAGAGAATGTACAGCCCCACCACGATGGCCAGCGACCCCACGATGAAGATGACCCAGGGAGAAAGTTCTAGCCCACGGTTGAAATTGCCAGTATCGCCGTGGGTTGCCCATGACCGCATTATGATATAGTTGATGAGTTCCATTAAGTTGGCTATGACGAACCAGAAGATGGTGTGAAAAAGCCATTTTCTTCCTTGCGTACCTTTCCGCTGCATCAGAACAAGGCCAAGTGTCACGATGGCCGCATGGACAACCAGCGGGCTCACCCCGATGATTGCTGCGGCGCGGAGATGACCGGAGGCAAATAGTTCGGAATAATGGACTCCTTCATCCCATCCATCCAGCGTTAAGGGATTGCCCCAGACAATGTCAAGAGGGCTTCGCATGTGCCCGAGGAGCCAGGCGACGGTGCTGTGGGTAAACTCGTGCATGACGACGAGCACAGCCTGGAGGATGGCGAACGTCACTACCACGATTACCAAGTATACCAAGGTTTCCCGTATGCGTTCTGAAGCAGTCATAGTTCGTTACTCCGTTAGCTAATACAAAAATTACCAATAATGCAATAATAATTACCGCGGCATTACCCACCAAACATTACCTGCACCCAGAAATTGTACACTTCTCAAGTTAAAGTTACCAACATTGCAGACTCTGTGGCAGATAGTCTGTAGTTGAACGAACTATTTGGCCTTACCTGATTGAACGAAAGCCTGTATTGTTCAATCTATCTAATTAGTGAATCTGAAATTTAAACTAAAGGTTCTACCTCTTGGTATCCCAACTTCACCTGAGGGGATTCGAACTATATAGCCATCAAGAAACCACAATGCTACCCTTCTGTATATTCACACCTCAATTGTGCCACCTACAGCCGGCAAGCTGACCTCGATTCCACTGTCACCCAACCGTTCTGTATAGAAATCTGGATGCTCGCTGTGGACGGGGATGAGGACCTCGGGCTTTATGCCCCGAGCCACCTCGAGCAAATCTGGACCGCAGGCGTGACCGGAGGCGTGTAAACCCCTCTCTCCTTTGGGTATTTCCCACTCGACCTTTTCAAACTTGCCATCCTCAGAGCGTGTTTTAACCTCCACTGGAAGACCAAACTTCTTAAACTTGAAATGGTCAAGCCAGCTATGCAACCTGCGGAAATCAATCTCCTGCTCCTCATCGTGAGGCTCGCTGGAGCTGAAAACATAAAGGCTGCCCGACCTGGGGCGAAGGCTGGGCAACTCGTTTATGTCCCAGAAGCTGAAACAGAGTATAAATTTGTCTTCTGCCGAACGCACATCTTCTGCCAGAATCATCTTGCCGCCGTACTCTTTGCACAGGTTCTGCACCCACAGGTTGGGGCTCTTGCTGGCAATGGTGTCCTGATATATTACGATGCTCCCCTCCTGCCCAATATCAGGAATTTCTGCCTCCAGCAGACGCATGGTCTTTAACAAGTAGGCGTCCCTGGGCAGTATAGCCAGCTTCCTGCCCGTGTCCCGGGCAACCTGCAAAAAAGTCAGCAGTCGGTTCACGTCCCGGGGAGGGAAATCGGCGATAACCATGCCAGTAGCGCCTTTTATAGCCTTAAAACCATTTTCATACACTTCACTTTCGGCCACATTCGTCTTACGAGTCACATTGGTGCCTTCCAGTATAAGCGCCCTGGGATGCAGGCTTCCGGCGTCCTCAATGAATTTCCTCGTAAGCTCGGCACGCTTACCGTGCAGCCGTAAATCTCCGCTGTAAATGACCCAGCCGGAGCCGGTCTCGATGCCCCAGGCACAGGCGCCGGGTATGGAGTGGTCGACGGGAAAGCAGCGCAGGTTCAAGCTGCAGCCGCTGTGACTGTTCAGTGGACAGGAGATGAGCGGTTTTTGCGCCGGAGATTTGAGCCAGAACTTAACGGCATCTTCGCTCAAGGATTTTAGCTCTGCATCAGCAAGGCAGAATTGCCGCTGCTGTTTTTTGTCACCGGTAAGTAGCGCCTCCTGTTTCCAATTCGAGGGACGCCCCGGTTGTTTATGGTCGAAATAACACACCTGCTGGTCGAAGTCAGCCTTACCTGAATCCTGAACGGACTTGGCGATAAAGGCGGTAGTTGCAGTCGAATAGACCGGTATATAATCCTTGAGAAAAGCAATATGTCCCGAGTGGTCAAGATGGGCGTGGGACAGCAGCACGCCGTCAACACGGTCAAGTTTGCGGTAAAGAGAGCTATGACGGAACTGCTCCCAGAGCCCCGGCATAACCAAGTCGTCACGATAAAGCCCCTCCAGCGGCGGCAGCAAGCCCATTGCCAGCGGGTCGAGCAAGCCAGCGCCGCCGCGGGGCTTCAGGTATTCCTCGTAGAACTGCTTGTGCTTTTTGTAGGGGAAGCCGAAGTCAAGGAACAGGCGACACTCTCCGTCTTCTAGGAGAATCTTGTTGCCGCCGATTTCGTTGATGCCGCCGTAGAATGTCAGCCGGACCATAACCTACATCCTGTTGTTATAAGTCTAGCGCAGCGGGCGTCTGGAGGCAAGGAGGGCGAAGAATGTCATTGCGAGCCCTTCGTTTCGTGTCATTCTGAGAGAACGGAGTGACCGAAGAATCTAACTCAGGGTAAACTCCGCGGCAATCTCGGTGGTGGAAAAAACGCAAGATT
>CAZUEB010000182.1:0-323 GCA_964619115.1 uncultured Dehalococcoidales bacterium | reverse complement strand
GCGCTCAGAATGACAGGGGCAAAGGACTGAGAGATGACAGGGAACGAATTTAAAAGTTAAAAGCCAAAAGTCAAAGGTACAGGTGAAAAGTAAAAGCTCACCCTCGCCTTAATCCTCTCCCATCGAGGAAGAGGAAAAAAATTAACAATTGACAGCCTGGCTGAATTGCAGTAGGATAATTGCCAATGAAGAAAGAGTTGATGGATATATTAGCCTGTCCGGTGTGCAAAAGCTCGCTTAAACTGAAGGTAACTGAGGAGAAAGAGGGCGAGGTAGTTACCGGCTCGCTCTTCTGTAAAAAGTGCAACCACAGCTACCCCATC
>CAZUEB010000181.1:0-3443 GCA_964619115.1 uncultured Dehalococcoidales bacterium | reverse complement strand
GTCAATGTGGAGTCTATTCCAATACAAGATGAGCCTGGAGGGGATATCGATATCTAACGCAGGATGAGCCTGGACAGGCAGGCATCTGGTTTATGATTGGGATATGCAACTGATCATGAACGATGAAAGGCTAACTACAATAGAACAGGTCAAGCAGTTTTTAGCGGGAAGTGAGGCACTTACATTCAGAGGGGTATCGATTGAGGAACGATACCCCTGGATAGAGTCGATACTGGTGAGATTCACGTACTTTCGGCTCAGCAGAGCTGAAAAGGGAGTAATCCGACGGTATATAGAGAAAGTGAGCGGATACTCCCGGGCAGAGGTATGCCGACTGATAAGGCAATACAAGCAACAGGGAAGGTTAAGGAAGGCAGGCTGCAAAAGGCACCGGTTTCCCATGAAGTATACGCAGAAAGACATTGCCTTGCTGGCTAAGACCGATGAACTGCATAACTATCTGAGCGGACCAGCCACCAAAAAGATCATGGAGAGGGAATGGGCAGTGTATGGACATATGGACTTCATGACTATTTCCCAGATATCCGTCGCCCATCTCTACAATCTGCGCCGAAGTTTTCTCTATCGGAATATGAACAAGCGATATACCAAGACCAAGCCGGCAGTGGTGAAAATCGCTGAGCGGGCAAAACCTGACCCAGGAGGGAAACCGGGATATATCCGCGTTGACACGGTACACCAGGGAGACCGGGATGGGGAGAAGGGAGTGTATCACATCAATGCCGTGGACGAGGTCACCCAATGGGAGATTCTAACCTCAGTGGAAAGGATATCGGAGTATCACCTGGAGCCGGTTCTGGAAGGCATGCTCGCCAGTTTTCCCTTTGTCATCCGGGGTTTTCATTCCGACAATGGCTCCGAGTTCATCAATAAGACGGTGGCAAAGCTTCTGAATAAGCTCTTGATCCGCTTCACCAAATGCCGGCCTCGTCACACTAATGATAATGGACTGGTGGAATCAAAGAATGGCTCGGTGCTGCGTAAACAGCTGGGCTATGCCCATATATCCCACAAGCGTATGCCACAGCCATTAACCAGTACCACAGAGACTTTCTGAATATCTATATCAACTTCCACAGACCCTGCTTCTTTCCGGTATCGGTTATTGATCACAGGGGCAAGGTCAAGAAAACGTATCCCTATGAGGATGTGATGACTCCATATGAAAAACTGAAGTCACTGCCAGAAGCGGGGAGCTATTTGCAGGCCGGTATCACACTGAAAGAGCTTGATGACATTGCCCATGAAATGAGCGATAATGAATTTGCAGAAAGGTTTGCTATGCTAGGACAGGGAGCTTGAAACAAAGATTGGAAAAGGCTATCTTCCTGATAAAAAAGAAGGAGGGTAACTTTCTGTGAACAAGCAACGCGATTACATCTTGAAGAATGAAAAGGTCTTTGTGGGGCTGGAGGACTCCAAGAAAACCTGGAGCTTGTGCGTTCGGAGCGGGGGTATGGTCGTTCATGAAACGAGCATGCCGTCTCGATATGAAGTGCTGCACAACTATTTCAATAACAGGTTTCCCGAGTGTCAGATAGAGGTCATGTACGAGGCAGGCTTTAGGGGCTTTGACCTACATGATCAACTGGAAGCGGATGGGTGGGAATGCATTGTAACGCCTCCGCACACCGTGACGCAGGAGAAGTGCCAGCGAAAGAAGAATGACCGAACCGACTGCCGCAGGCTGGCAAAGAATCTCGAGAACGGAGACTATCACAGCTGTTTTGTTCCGGACAAGGAACTGCGAGAAGACCGGCAGATATCCAGGACGTACGGACAGGTGCAAGCGGACATCAACCGGGTGCGCAACCGTATCCGAAGGATGCTGGAGTTTCACGGTCTGGACAATGGCTTACCTGCAGGGCGATGGGGGCAGGCTATGTATGTCAGGGTAAGGCGACAGCTTGCTGAGACAGAGATAAGCGATTCGCTGCGGTTCTCCTTCGAAGTGATGTTCAGGGAACTGGAGCAGCTGCAACAGCTGAAGAAGGAACTCTTGCTGCAGTTGAGGAGTCTTGCCGGGAGTGACCGGTATAAAGAGGGCGTAGAGTTATTAAAGAGCGCCCCTGGTATCGGCATACTGACAGCCATCCGGCTGGCCCTGGAGTGGGGAGATGTGAGCCGGTTCAAGCGAAAGGAAGAGTTTGCCAGCTTCTTGGGTCTGGTGCCCAGCGATTATTCCAGTGGTGACCAGGAGCGACAGGGGCATATTACCAAGCAGGGGAATCGTGGGCCGAGGTCGTGGCTGATAGAATGTTCGTGGGTGGCTATTCGATTTGATCCGGTGCTACTGGAGAAATTCAGACGGGTATTTAGGGCCTGTGGCAGCAAAAAGAAGGCAATCGTGGCTGTAGCTCGAAAGTTGGCACTACGCCTCCGAGCAGTTTTGGTGAGCAGAGAGCCGTATATCGTCGGGGTGGTAGAGTGACATGGAATCACTCTATTGCATCGGAACTCAGATTGAGAAGAGGTGACGTTAACCGGTAAAAATTAGAACGCCATTCTCACCACAGCCAAACGGTGCATGACGTTCACCATCAGTAAGATGATTACGTAGAAAGGTTTGTCAGCACCGGTGGACTAAACGAACAGTAAACAGTGCCTGAGCACGAATAGCGGATTGGAAAGCGTCTTAAAAATCGGGGAACTGTCATCAATACAGGAAAGGGGGTGGTAACACTGATAAATGAGGGCCACTATTTTGGCTGCTTTGACCTGGGCAGAGATTATAGCCTTCGCCTTTGGGCAATCAAGGGTAAAGGCTTTGCCCGAGCTCTGGCTCGCCCTTGACAGCCCGGCAGGCTCAGGATTGTCTTCTGGGTAACAGGTCAAGGCAGCATTAGAAAGGGCAAAATCATTTACCAGGATAGGCAACTCATTAGACGAAGATGGCCGAACAGTCTTGACACCCTACATAGCGGATGGTGAAAGCACATTCCAATCTCTTCCATCACATCTCTCGACATACAAGCCGAGATGCCTGAGACTCATTCCTTCAGGCTCATTCCTGGATTAGAAAAGACTGAGTTCGTCTACGAAGTCCACGTCAAATTTGATATTACTATTGCTACAAGTAGTTTTGAAGTAGGTCAATGTCTTTAAAGAAAGGTGTCAGCTAGGAAGTGACTGATTTTTGCCTATTCGGTATCACTTTCTGTGTCGGACCTGCTCTAATTGATCCTCAAGCTCCCGCTGTCTCAGGACTAGAGTCAGGTCACCGCGAGTCCGCTCCAAAATGCCACGAACTGAGTCAGTAGTCCGCCTTAAGCCATAAGTGATGCTGTCAGGAAAGTCCATGGTTACCAAGGTAGCGTAAATATCATCCATTACTGCCAATATTTCTTCGCATCGGGAAAGGTCGTCTCTCCTCAGACTGTCCAAAAGGTAACGTCTGAGCTCACCTACTGCTTCTCCTAGGC
>CAZUEB010000180.1:0-3456 GCA_964619115.1 uncultured Dehalococcoidales bacterium | reverse complement strand
CTCGACGCGGTCAGCACACCGTCAAGGTCTGCCTGGGCACTGCCTGTCATGTGCGTGGGGGTGAGCGTATATTAAATCAAGTGGAAAAGGAACTGAACATAAAACCTGGAGAAACCACGGAAGACTATGAGTTCAGTCTGGAGAGGGTAGCTTGTTTCGGTTGCTGCGCCCTAGCTCCTGTGATGATGATGGATAAAACAGTACACACAAAAATGACTCGTTCTAAAGCGGCGGAAATCTTACAGAGAGTTAGAGCTGAGGGTTAGGGTGTCGTCTGCACAAGATACAAAATACGTTGCCCGTGTCTGCCTGGGGACGGGATGCATTTCTAACGGAGCCTTGGGAGTTTATGAGGCTTTAAGGCACGGAGTTAGCGCTTTGGGCATCAAGAACGTTGAAGTTGATTTCAGCGGTTGCCATGGCTTCTGCCAGCGCGGCCCTGTAATTGATATCGAGCCTGGTGGTATTTTCTACTCCGAGGTAAAAGAGGAAGACGTGGCTGACATTATCAAGTCACACTTCCAAAATGGGGAACCAGTTGAAAGGCTTTTCTATCGTGACCCCGTAACTGGGGTAGCAATACCATATGCTAAAGACATTCCGTTTTACAGCAGACAGCAACGAATTATTCTGCGGAATTGTGGGCATATTAATCCCGAACGTATAGACTCCTATATCGCCAGTGGCGGTTATGATGGACTGAAGAAGGCACTAAAGACAACGCCAGAGAAAATTATTGATGAGATTAAGAAGTCAGGATTGCGGGGAAGGGGTGGTGCTGGCTTCCCCACATGGCAAAAATGGGATTTATGCCGAAAAGCACCAGGAAATGAGAGGTACATAGTTTGTAATGCTGACGAAGGCGACCCTGGAGCCTTTATGGACCGCTCGGTCTTAGAGGCCGACCCTCACTCGGTTCTGGAGGGAATGACTATAGGAGCTTATGCCATAGGAGCGAACCAAGGCTATATTTACTGCCGTGCCGAATACCCTTTAGCACTGGAAAGGTTGAGGTTGGCTCTGCGGCAAATGGAGGACCATAGTCTCATCGGAGACAATATTCTAGGCTCTGGTTTCAATTTCCACATAAAGATTAAGGAGGGGGCTGGAGCTTTTGTTTGCGGCGAAGAAACAGCTTTGATGGCTTCCATAGAAGGCAAACGGGGAATGCCTCGTGCACGTCCACCATTTCCAGCTCAGTCTGGTCTCTGGGGAAAACCTACTAACATTAATAATGTGAAAACACTGGCTAGCATACCAGCGATTATAGTCAAAGGTGCCGATTGGTATGCAAGTATTGGAAGTGAAAAAAGCAAGGGGACTGTTGTTTTTGCTCTCACTGGTAAAGTATCGAACTCGGGGTTGGTGGAGGTGCCCATGGGCATCAAACTGGAGGAGCTTATCTATGGGATTGGTGGTGGAATTCCAAGGGGCAAGAAGTTTAAGGCAGTACAAACTGGAGGTCCTTCGGGCGGTTGCCTGCCGGCATCAATGCTAAATTCGCCCGTTGATTATGAAACTCTTACTGCTGCCGGCTCAATCATGGGCTCTGGCGGCATGGTTATAGCCGACGAAGACACTTGCATGGTTGACCTGGCAAGATACTTTCTTTCTTTCACTCAAGCTGAGTCTTGCGGTAAATGTCCTCCCTGTCGAGTTGGTACACGGCAAATGCTGGGTATTTTAGAGCGTATTACACGAGGCGAAGGCAAGCCTGAGGACATAGAGCAACTTGGCAGATTAGCCAATACAGTTAAGCAAGGTTCGCTTTGCGGTTTAGGCCAAACAGCACCTAATCCAGTGCTGACCACTATTCGTTATTTCCGTGACGAGTATGAGGAACATATTAAAAGACACCACTGTCGAGCGGCAACATGCAAAGGGCTAGTTAAGGCACCTTGCAGTCACACTTGCCCGGCAGAAATAGATGTCCCACGCTATGTCCGCTTTATTCAGCAGGGAAAGTTTGGTGAAGCCTGCGCCGTGATCCGAGAAAAAGTCCCATTCCCCGGTGTTCTTGGTCGCGTTTGTTTTCATCCCTGCGAGTCGAAGTGCCGCCGAGGCGAGTTGGATGAGGCAATTGCCATCCAAGCGCTCAAGCGCACAGCCGCTGACCGAGATACAGGGTTGTGGAAGCAAAGCGCTAAGATAGCACCCTCGACCGGGAAACGAGTTGCTGCAGTTGGCTCAGGGCCAGCTGGACTTACTGCAGCCTATTATTTGGCTAAGCTTGGGCATTCAGTAACTATATTCGAAGCTTTGCCTGAGCCTGGAGGAATGATGCGATTTGGCATCCCTGAGTATCGTCTACCACGACCAGTGCTAAATGCTGAGATAGATGAGATAAGAAAAGTAGGGGTTGATATAAAGACGAATACTAGAATTAAATCAGTAAAGACGCTCCTTGACCAGGGATATAACGCTGTCTTCCTAGCTGTTGGTGCTCACCGAGGTATTAAAATTGGGGTTACTGGAGAGGATGATAAGGGAGTTGTGGAATGTGTCGACTTGCTCAGGAAAGTAAACCTAGGTGAACGAGTAGCAATTGGCAATCGGGTGGCAGTAATTGGTGGTGGTAATGCAGCCATTGATGGAGCACGAACTGCATTGCGCCTTGGCGCTAAAAAAGTTACTGTCATCTATCGTCGCACCCAGGCTGAAATGCCAGCTAGCCCTGACGAGATAGCCGAGGCAATCAGGGAGGGAGCTGAGATTTTCTTTTTGGTAGCACCGAGCCAAATAACTAGAGAAAACGGCAGAATGAAGATGCAGTGTATCAAAATGATGCTAGGTGAATTCGATGCCAGTGGCAGGCGTAGCCCCAAACCTATAGAAGGCAGCGAATTCACTCTAGATTTTGACACTATAATAGCTGCCATTGGGCAGACACCTGATATCCCATCTGAATTCGAATTAGCTACTAACCGCGGTAATGTTCTTCAGATTGATCCTGATACTTTGGCTACACCACAAGAGGGAGTCTTCGCCGGCGGAGATTGCACAAGTGGACCAGCTTCAGTTATCGAAGCTATAGCAGCCGGAAGGCAAGCTGCCACTTCAATAGACAAACATCTCGGCGGACAGGGAATTATAGATGAAGCACTTGCTCCCAAGGAGGCACTAGCACTACCGCCTGTAGAGGAAGGAGAAAAGCATCGGCATCAATTACGTTCTCTACCATTAGCTAAAAGATTAAATAGTTTCGCTGAAGTGGAGTCCGGCCTTGGCCCGAAGCTGGCTATTGAGGAGGCGAAGCGATGCCTGAGATGCGACCTAGAGGAGAAGTAAGCTAGGTATACAAATTTTAAAGGTAATAAGCAGTATTGCCTTAGGCATTGAACTTGGTCTGATTCGGCATTTTGAGAAAATGTGTAAAATCTGATAGGTGTTTACGAGGTTGAGCATGGTTATCAGTGAAGAAACCAGAATAATGAACCTGACTATAGACGGACAACA
>CAZUEB010000179.1:0-3479 GCA_964619115.1 uncultured Dehalococcoidales bacterium | reverse complement strand
TGAACTGATATAATCTATTCTTGCTCATAATTCGCCTATTGCTTACCAGGTAATCATCGGGCAACCATCATTTTCGGAGCTCTTCTTCCGCCTGAGTTATAGCTTCAGCAATATCATCAGCAAAAATATTCAACTCAGCTGCCATCTTTTCATAGACTTCTGTCATAAATTGAGATTGGGGCATCTGCTGACCTGACGGAAGTGTGGGCGGCTGTTCCTGTTGGCCAGAGGGGAGCGCGGGTGGTTGTCCTTGTTGGTCAGATGGAGGTGCAGACGGTTGCCCCTGTTGAATTGAACCAAAAGCCCCACCCTCTGGCATAGCATTGTTAAAGGCAGCAATAAAATCATCCGAGGCTATCCCCAAAATTTCTGCCGCTCTATTTAAAATTGCGGTCATATTTGAAGCGCCCGGCGGCTGTTGACCTGCGGAACCGGACTGCTGTTCGCCTGAGGAACTGGGTTGCTGTTGTGTGGGCTGATTAGTTGATCCTTGGTCCGATGAGGTAGACGATTGCTTTCCCGACGATGAAGACTGGTTTTGAGACATATCGGGGCTGCAACCAGCCAAACTAATGGTAGTCAAAATCACTACAAATGTGATACCTGTGGCTAATCGCTTTATGTTTCTAAACACTTTGTATTCCTCTCTTTCTGTCTAACCAGCTTTCTTTCTTTTAAAACTAATATTCAGGATAGCAACTGATTGTTAAAAAATGATTAAGACCTCGATGTGACTCTGAGCAGTTCAAGAGGACTATTGCTTATATTGGAAGTTAGAAATGATGGAGGCTGAGATAACGAAAGTATTACCTTCGTGGTTTGAAAATAACCTGACTTATGCTCCGTATGAAACTGGAATACCGGAACGTTAGACGATAGGACTAATGATGTAACTGTTGGTGGAGGTTACTGGACAGAAAACGTACTTATGTTCATCTCGTAAGCCTGGCCAGTACAGCTTCGCTCCCCAATTCCCTGAGAGCATCAGAAGCGACCCAGCGAGCAGCCTTCGAGTCGAGTTTCTGGATTTCCTTTGCTGTATTTATCGCAGCTTCGTTCAAGTCAAGGTCCCTTTTCCCTATATTTCTAAGAGCCCAGTTGACTGCTTTCCTGACAAAATTATGCTCGTCCGTAGCTCCTCGTACTATTATGGGAAGTAATTCGATGAATTTCTTATCACTCGCCTTTTTATCATGCCAGGCAAGACAAGCTAGCAGCGAAAAGGCAGTCCTCTTGACGAACTCTTCTTCACGTTCAGACCAATCGACAATTTTCTTCCAGGCTAATTGGTTCTTTTCGAAAAGATTCATGCACACCTGGTCACAGACATCCCAGGAATTGATGTCCATCACCCAGTCCTCCATCTGCTCTTCAGTTAGCTTATCAGGGTCACCGACCATCGCCGCCACAATCCTGGCGTCAGCTATACCAGTCTTCCATAATTCCAGTGCCAGCTTATGGTCTTTACCTATCTCTTTCGCCACTTTTCTCATATCAGGAACCGATACGCCTAACCTTCGTTCGACTTTAATCCCGTACTTAGCCATTCCTTCCAACTGGTCTGGCTTAGCCTTGCTCTGGAGTTTGTCCAGCACATCTTTCACAGAAGCCATTGTTTACTCCTCTTGCATTCGTTAAAGATTACCAACATATTGAATATAACGGCACATTAAACAACTATCAACGCAGGTGGTTGTAAGCGTTTTTCCTTCGCTGTTAGATGTGCAACCAAACAATGTCCTCTTGTGTGGTAGCAGTTTAATCGTCAACAGCCTTAAGGAAAGATTGTAAACGCGGGCTCCTTATATCTTTATGATATCTTAGCTTTGCCAACAGAGTAGAATGCATAGTCATCTCGACCATGTTCCTTAACCCAGTACATTGCAGTGTCGGCATTAGCCAGCAAGGAATCAGCGTCATCACCATCTTCGGGGTATAATGCAATACCAATACTAGTAGTAACACGAATATGATAGCTATCAATCACAAAAGGCTTTCGAAATGCTTCCAGGACCTTTCTGGCAACTTTGGTAGCATCTTCTATCTTAGCAATTTGTGGCAGCAACACCAGGAACTCATCCCCACCAACACGGGCAACCGTATCACTTTTACGAACAAGTTCCGACAAGCACTCTCCAACAACCATCAGCAACTTGTCACCCATACTGTGACCGAAGGTATCGTTAACGACCTTAAATCGGTCTAAATCGAGCATCATCACAGCCAAATTAGCGTTATTTCGCTCTGCCTGATTCAAACCCACCTTAAGACGGTCTTGCAACAACAACCTATTGGGCAAGCCGGTTAAGAAATCATGGGTAGCTATATCAGAGAGTTCCTGCTCTAACCGCTTGCGCTCGGTGACATCACGGGCGATGCCGCGAAATGCGATAACCTTCCCTTCCTCGTTCTTTATCGGGGAAATTGAAAGCTCACCAAATCCTACAGTGCCATTTTTTTGTATAAACCTGTAGGACAGACCTTTGAGTGTTTCACCTGCGTGATAAACCCGGTTAAAATCTCGATACACCGCCTCACCATCTTCCTTAGCCGCAAAAACCCGGTAGTTCATGCCTATTATCTCTTCTTTAGAATACCCCATGCTGCGGCACATGGCATCATTGGCAAAAATGATATTCCCAGCAAAGTCAGCCTCAAAATAAGTGTCTTGAATCTCCTCCAGTATAGTCCGGTATCTCTCTTCTGATTTCCTTATAGTCTCCTCGAGCTTCTTATGCTCAGTGATGTTCATAAAGCTTCCCACCACAGCGCGTTTCCCTTCATATTCTGTGGAGGTAATCTTTTCCAAAACCCAGATTATCTCTCCGTTCTTCTTCACAAACCGGTACTCATAGGGGAGAGAGCTGCCAACCTTCAGGCTCTCTACCGCCTTTTCTCTGACTTTTTCTCTATCATCAGGATGAACGAGGTCCAGAGAATACTTGCCCAGTAGCTCTGACTCCGAATAACCTGTCATATCCTGAAACAGGGCATTGACATATCGAAATTTTCCATCCTGGACGATATAAATACCTGTCCCGGCACAACGCATCAAAGCTTGCGCCAGCTCCGCTGATTCGTTGATACTGGTTGGCTTCCGTTTACCTGTTTTCGCCATTAGAATAAATTACCACAAATGTCCGATAGCTTACTATATAAACGGCCTCGCTCTAATATACTATTTCTTAGGGCTACAGTAAATAGTCCAAAGATATTTTTTTACAAATTCAAAAGCAACACAAACTGATAACCAAGAAGTCTGAGGTTGTGAAGCGGTTGGCTGTTACACTACACCCCTTTAAAAACCCGTCATCGAATTACAATCGAGCTAATACTAAAGTTTGACTACCTTGGCGGTATGGACATCCGGGAGGTCAAGGATTTTCTGTATCTGCTTTTCCGGGAGCGCCTCGTCCAGAGCCAAAATCATGAGCGCCTGCCCCCTGGGTTGAAGCCGCACCAGCTGCATGGAGCTGATA
>CAZUEB010000178.1:0-3486 GCA_964619115.1 uncultured Dehalococcoidales bacterium | reverse complement strand
CCGGTACGAAAGAAACAATGAAATTCATAGCTGAAGAGATATCTCAAAACAGCTACGTCAATATTATGGCTCAATACCATCCCTGCTACAAGGCTTTCCAGATACCACAACTATCCAGACCGCCATCGGAACAAGAAGTTATCGAGGCTGTCAAATTCGCTAGAGAAGCCGGGTTAAACCGCCTGGACAGATTTTATCCAGTCGCCGTTAGAGCGATTTAATTATGAAACTGAAGGGGCAGAAAGAACAGGCTCCTTTCAATAAATCATAGATGGAGGTAAAATAGATACAAGATGCCTGAATTAGCCTATCTCACAGCCACAGTTCATGGTCATGTTAAAGGCGTATATTACCGAGCATTCACTTCTCGGCTTGCCAAATCATTAGGTTTGCGAGGCTACGTGCGCAACTTGCCCCAACTGAACGCCGTTCAAATCCATGCTGAGGGACCAAAAGATAAGCTTGAAGAGCTAATCAGCCAACTCGAAGTAGGACCACCTGAGTCAGTGGTGGAAAAGATAGATATAGACTGGTCCGCATTCACCGGACAATTTTCTAACTTCGAATTAAGATACTAGCATGCAGTAAAAACGAAACTGCCTGCATACCCAGCATCTTTATGCCTCAAGTTCAGCCTTACCAGCTTCAATTATCGTAAGATAGCTGGCTGCAAATCCACTAGCCTTTGCTGCTTCCCGGTCGACCTCGTAAGGCTCACCAGCAAAAATTTTCCCGTATTCCTCAACTTTTCCTTGAGACGAATTATTAAGACCGATAAATTTCTGGCGAGCATCAACAACGCCTAAATCGAACGGCAAGGTAAAATAGAGGTCAGCTATCACTTTATCTATCCCTAACTCATAAAGAGTCCCCCAACCATCGGGGGCATCCCCCCTATACTTGCTGACGGGTAACAAACTCAAGAGGTTCGGCACACTGAAATAACCGTTACCGCCAAGAATTTTGAAAGGAGCTACAGTAATTAAATAATCACTGGAAAGAACCACATTGGGCACCCAGAATGTAGGCACAACGAAAGGATGAGGTAGCGGATTTTCCACCTCCACCCAAATACAATCCCGAACATCCAACATCAAAACCCTCGGGAAATCATAACCTAAAGCCTGATATATTGGATATATAGACTCTCCATTGTGGGTCCCTTCAAGTATGATAATATCAGCATCGCTGACTTGCTTGATGCTTTCAATTATCATATTCATAGTCTCTCGACTAGTGCTAATCGGGTACGGCATGGGATAGCCAGCATTAGGCTTGATTAAAACCCGCCTAGCCCTAGAGACCAAAGGTGGCGGTTTGAAAACAAACTCGGATGCTCCGAAAATCACCTTTATATCTCCTTATCCAAGCTATCTGTCTTTTTCACAAATACCAACAGAGTCCCAGGCCAACATCATCACTTCCACATGGTTCCCAGGCTTAACTCGCTTCGTCGTTTCTGGAATAATTGCTAATCCATTGGCTTTCATCATGGAGGTCAAAATTCCTGAACCTTGCGGGCCTGTGGTACTGGCATAATACTTACCATTTCTCTTGCTGACCGCAACGCGAGCAAAAATACGACGTCCGTCTCCGTTCTCAACCGAATCTTCCATTACCGCTGTAATATTAGGTTTAGCCAAATCGCTCCTACCCATCATCTTGAAAATAGCAGGGCGGGCAAAAAGTTCAAAAGTAATCATTGAGCTTACCGGATTGCCTGGCAACCCCAAATGAGGTATCTTTTTCCCATCGCTTCTTTCTAATATGCCAAAAGCTAAAGGCTTGCCCGGTTTCATACGCACTGTCCAAAAGGATATATCTCCCTCAGCCGCCAGAACCTGTTTAACTACATCATAATCACCTAAAGAAACTCCACCTGACGTTACCAGCATATCACAGTCAAAACCATGGCGGATAGCTGTAGTCAATTGCCCCACCTCGTCTCGAGCAACCCCTAAAAGCTTAGGAACACCTCCATAACTAATAACCTGGGCGGCTAAACTATAACTGTTACTGTTATATATTTTCCCTGGCGGAAGATGTTGATCAATCTCCGAGACCTCGTTACCCGTGGCTAGTATACCTACCAACGGGCGACGAATGACCGGAACCGTGCTCTTACCCAGTGAGGCCAGCACTCCAATTTCAGCAGGACAAAGCAATCTTCCCGGCTTCAAAACCAATTCCCCTTTTGCGATATCCTCTCCCCTCCGACGGATATTGGAACCATCAGGTAAATCAACACGAACACCGATTTCATCTCTAGAGGTTGAAGCCTGCTTACGGTCAACTTCATCAGTATCCTCAAAAGGGACCACCACGTCTGCACCGTGCGGAACAAAGGCACCGGTCATAATCCTAACGGCTGTCCCCGTCCCCACCTTCAAGTCAGAGACACAACCTGCAGCTACCTCACCAACAACGCGGAGAATCCTTGGATGCTCATAAGTCGCCCCTGCAATACTCTTAGACTGCACAGCATAACCATCCATAGCAGAATTATCTTGAGGAGGTACATCGAAGAAAGAATAAACATCCTCAGCCAGAACCTGCCCCAAGCAATCAAGAAGAGGTTTTTCCTCCTTCTCTAGGACTTTGACGAAATCTAAAATTTTGCTCAGAGCCTCTTCAACACTGATCATAGCTAGAGCGGTCCTTCCCAACCACAAGGCGCTGTTCTCCCTGCTGCATAATCTCTTTAGCTCTTCTCAGATTGTCCAACGTATTGACATTAAAAAAGCTAAGAAAATGCGGGTCGAATCTTGCTATTTCTTCTTTACCAACATATCTTGTATTAACCAAATCGAACAACTTCGATATCTCCAATATACCCTGATCCATCAGTTCACTGATAGACACCAAACAGCCTTTGGAATAAACAGCATGAAGTGGTTCATACATGCCATCCATTCTAGGCACAACCACATCAAAATCAGGAGCAAGGTCAACCAGATAGCGTAACAAATCCCTATTGAGGAATGGCATATCACAACCTGCGACCAAACTATAGAAACTCTCAGCATTTGCCAATCCGGTGTAGATACCTCCTAAAGCTCCCTTTCCGGGATACAAATCGACTATCACTTTCCCTTTCAATCGAGCCGCTGAGATAATATCTAACTGTTCCTGGCTAGTTACCACAAAGACCGTATGGCTAAGTGGGAAGAGGCAGTCTATAGTTCGCTCAATCAGACTCTGTCCGTTTATTCTCTCTAATGGCTTTACACGCCCTAGCCGTGAACTTTTGCCACCGGCTAGAACTATTCCAGTTACACTTGAGACTCGTTCTCGACTAACGTTATATCTCCAATTATATTCCTACTAATATTTTATCACTATAGTCAACTATCTGGACGGTTTTAGCGTAAAAAATTAACAACTGGATAGTGGAAGGAAAATAAATTACCAAAATGTGCGATAGAAGTTAATCTATCGACCGACCTAGGAGATAAAACTCCCTAGAAAGGAGGTGATCCAGCCGCA
>CAZUEB010000177.1:0-3493 GCA_964619115.1 uncultured Dehalococcoidales bacterium | reverse complement strand
GTGCCTTTGCTACCGGGATGGGTTCCAGCGATATCGCCATTGCCTTCGCTCTGGGTAAAACATGGTTCAGAGTACCGGAGACCTTCAGAATCAGCATCAGCGGCAGATTTCAAAAATGGGTTGATGCCAAAGACCTTGTCCTCCATCTTATTGGCGCACTGGGAACTGACGGCGCCACCTACAAAGCATTGGAATTCAACGGTGACACAGTAGCCAGCATGACCATCTCACAACGATTGACCATAGCCAATATGGCGGTGGAAGCCGGAGCCAAGGTAGGCATTTTCCCCAGCGACAATGTCACCAGAAGATACCTGACAGCTCAAGGCAGAGGCAATAAATACAGGGTTCTCCAACCGGATGCTGACGCCAATTACGAACGCTCTGTAATCATCAACGCCTCCGAACTCGAACCTATGGTAGCTATGCCTCATATGGTAGATAATGTGGCTCCGGTAAACATGCTAGCCGGTACCAAACTCGACCAGGTATTCATCGGCACCTGCACTAACGGTCGACTCGAAGACCTGGCTATAGCTGCCGCCATCCTTAAAAGGAAGAAACGGCACCCGAGCGTTAGGTTAATCATAGCTCCGGCGTCACAGCAAGTCCTGACCAAAGCCATGAGGATTGGCTATATCCAGGTCCTGGCTGCAGCTGGTGCTATGATACTCCCACCCGGATGCGCCGCATGCCTCGGTCTTCACCAGGGTGTTCTTGGCGACAACGAAGTCTGTCTATCGACAGCTAACCGCAACTTCAAAGGTCGAATGGGCAATCCTGAAGCCTCGATATACCTTGCCAGTCCAGCTACAGCCGCAGCTTCAGCATTAACCGGCGAAATCACCGACCCGAGAAAGGTATCATGATGCCCGACAAAATCCTTGAAGGTAAAGCTTTCAAGTTCGGTGACAGCATATCTACCGACCATATCATACCGGGTAAATACGCAAACTTGAGAAGCAATCTGTCGGAGTTAGCCAAACACGTTATGGAAGACGCCGACCCAAGTTTCGCCGAGAAAGTCAAGCATGGCGACTTCATAGTTGCCGGCAAGAACTTCGGGCTTGGTTCCAGCCGTGAACATGCTGCCTTAATTATTAAAATGGCTGGAGTGAGCGCTATACTGGCAAAGTCGGTTGCCCGCATCTTTTTCAGAAACGCCATAAACCAGGGCTTACCAGTCCTGATTTGCGATACTGACAAGATTGACGGCGGTGATAAAATAGAGGTGAATCTAAACACAGGTGTAGTTACTGACCTGACCAAAGATTCCAAACTAACCTTTGGCAAAATTCCGAAGGTCATGCTGGACATACTCGATGAAGGTGGACTCGTTCCTTATATAACCAAACACGGCAACTTTGAGCTCTGATATTGTAAGAGATTTATTGTCACCCTGAGCGATAGCGAAGGGTCGGGAGATTCTTCGCCCTGCTCAGAATGACAGATACGGGCGTAAAATGATAATCAACTTTTGAATGGTAGCACGAATCATGGCTTACAAGTTGACTCTTATCCCCGGCGATGGAATTGGTCCTGAAATTACCAAGGCGACTGAAAGAGTACTTGAAGCTACGGGCATTGAATTCGATTGGGATATTGAAACAATTGGACAGGAAGCTCAGGATAAATTCGGCACACCTCTACCTGATTATGTCCTCGAATCTATAAAGAAGAACAAGGTAGCCCTGAAAGGCCCGGTAACCACACCGATAGGCACCGGTTTCAGGAGCGTCAATGTAGCCTTAAGGCAAAGTTTAGACCTCTACGCCTGCCTTCGCCCGTGTAAAACCTACCCCGGCGTCCCCACGCCGTTTGAAAACGTAGATATAGTGATTGTCCGAGAGAATACGGAAGACCTCTACAGTGGAATTGAATTCGCCAGGGATACCCTGGGAAGCGCTAGCCTGGCAAAGCTTATTCTCGAGACTACACAGATAAAAGTTAAAGAGGATTCCGGTTTCAGCATAAAAGCGATTTCTGAAACAGCGTCAAAGCGTATCGTTAAATTCGCTTTTGAATACGCCCGCGCTAATAATAGAAAGAGGGTCAGCGCTGCTCACAAAGCCAATATACTGAAGTTCTCTGACGGTCTCTTTCTGGCTGCCGCCCGTGAAGTAGCCAGTGGATATCCAGACATAGAATTCGAAGATGTAGTTATCGATGCATTGTGCATGCGCCTCGCCAGAAACCCTAAACACTACGATGTCATCGTCCTGCCCAATCTCTATGGAGACATCGTCTCCGACCTTTGTGCCGGATTAGTTGGAGGTCTCGGTGTTGCACCCGGAGCCAATATGGGTGATAATATAGCGGTTTTTGAGCCTACGCACGGTAGCGCTCCCAAATACGCCGGGCGGAACAGAGTGAATCCCATGGCTATGATGCTCTCTGCAACCATGATGCTACACCACATCGGTGAAACTAAAGCCGCAGATAAGCTGGAAAAAGCCATAGCTGATGTCATCGCTGAAGGCAAAAAGGTTACCTACGACCTGAAGTCAGGCCGCAATCAACCTGCAGCAACTACATCAGAGGTTGCTGATGCAGTAATTGAAAAACTCAAAAAACAAGGAGGCTAAAATGCGCAGCAAAGTTAGCGTCATCGGTGCTGGAAATGTGGGAGCCACACTTGCCCAGCGTATCGCTGAAAAAGGATATGCCGATGTAGTGCTTGTGGACATCGTCGATGGCTTACCCCAGGGCAAGGGTCTGGACATGCTCCAGACCGGTCCAATCACCGGCTCCGATGCCAGAGTCATCGGCACCAATTCCTATGAAGAGACCGCCAAATCTGACATCATAGCCATCACCTCGGGCGTACCAAGAAAGCCGGGGATGAGCCGTGATGACCTGGTGCTGACCAATATGAATATCGTAAAATCGGTCACCGAGCAGGTGGTGAAATATTCACCGAACTGCATCCTTATTATGGTTGCCAATCCCTTAGATGCCATGACGCAGCTGGCTCTTCACGTCAGTAAATTTCCCCGAAATCGCGTCTTCGGGCAGTCAGGTATTTTGGATACCGCTAGATTTAGAACCTTTCTGGCTCAGGAGCTCGATGTGTCGGTCTCAGACGTTCACGCCTGCCTTCTAGGTGGTCACGGGGATACCATGGTAGCCATTCCAAGGTTGACCACCGTAGGTGGCATTCCGATAACCGAGCTACTTCCACAAGAGACTATAAACAGAATCGTGGAGCGAACTGTTAAGGGAGGCGGCGAGATAGTTGCTCTTCTGAAAACAGGTAGCGCTTTCTATGCACCGGCAGCTGCTACAGCACAGATGATTAAGTCTATACTACTGGATAAGAAAAGAATACTACCCTGCGCTGTATACCTTGAAGGTGAATACGGAATAAAAGATGCAGTCGTCGGAGTACCCGCAAAATTAGGTAAAAACGGTGTCGAGCAGGTAATCGAGCTGAAGCTAACCGCAGAGGAGAGCGCCGCACTCAAGAAATCAGCCGAGGCTGTGCGAGAGCTTG
>CAZUEB010000176.1:0-3498 GCA_964619115.1 uncultured Dehalococcoidales bacterium | reverse complement strand
CTCTATCTATGACGTGCCCCAAATCTCGAATATCTTTTACGGAAGTGCCGCCACCCTTGACCGATATTATTGCTTTCTTTACTTTGTCTTTTTCATCCATAAAGTACAAGTAGCCATCAATACCCGTATCAGCGCCTTTTTTCTTATCTCCATAAGGTTGACCACCCACGAGTGACACTGCCCACCATTGAAATTGATATTTATTCTGTTTTGCTAACTCAACTGCGCTGGAGAGGTCTTTTGGTTCTCCAATTACCTTATATTTTATTCCCGGGAATATGGTGTCTAGCCGCCATTTCATAGTAGCTATGGCTAGATGGGTAATGTCAATTCCAATCCATCTGCGATTTAGCTTGTTAGAAACAACTACAGTGGTTCCACATCCGCAAAATGGGTCAAGAACTACGTCTCCTTCCTTACTGCTAGATTTAATGATTCTCTCTAAAACACCTTCAGGTTTCTGAGTTGGATAGCCTAACCGTTCCTTGTCTTTGGTTGAAAGCCACTTTACGTCTTGGTCAATACCTAATTTCGGTTTGTCGTATACACATCCCTCCGTGCCAGGTTGATAAGCCCAAATGTCTTGTAGAAATACGCCAGGGGCGTCTAAGTGGTAGTATTTATAATTTGGTACTCCGCCACCTTCCTTCTTTGCCCAATGGATTAACCCAATCTCATCAATTTTATCAAGCCGTTCTAATAGAGGATACTTTGATAGGTCATCCCCTGTTAGTTCTCTGTACTTAGTATACACATAGCTCGCAGGTTGCCAATGGCGACCAGCCATTGTTGGATCATATGAACGCCACTGCTTACCGCTATCGCCTTTTCGTATGCCTGGGCCAGTCAAAAGAACAGGTCTATAACGACCTCGTTCATCTTGTTCTGTGAAATAATCATCTATGTAACCTTTAGTGTAAGGCGTAGGAACGGGATAAAATGATGCTTTATCTGACTTGGCATAGTACAGTATTGTTTGATGTATCGGGCCGAAACGTTTCGCAGCACTGTTTGAACCGGTTCGTCGCCAGATAATTTCATTTCTGAAATTTTGTATCCCAAAAACCGCATCCATCAATATCTTCAGATAATGGCTCGCTGTTGAGTCACAGTGTAGATAAATACTTCCTGTTGGTTTCAACACGCGTCTTAGTTCCAAAAGCCGGATACACATCATCACTAGATAAGCCATCATATCGTTCTGGTGAATAAAATTCCGGAAGGCTGTTATCAGCTCTGCTATATTTACAGGTGCGTGCATTATTATTTCCTGGAATGTTCGCTCTGATTCAATACCCCAGTGCCAGGTATCATCGAAGGCTGTTATCTGAGCTTGAGATGGTTCACCTGTCGGCTCTTTGAAAAGAACGTTATAAGTTGCATTACTATTGAAGGGTGGGTCGAGGTATATTAAATCTATTGAGTTATCAGGAATGTACTTGCGCAGGATTTGCAGATTATCGCCGTAGTAGAGAACATTGGTTTCCATTGACGTTAGTCCCAGCTCTTGTTCTATTATATGCTTCACGACCACCAAGCTCAATACCTTAGATGAGCAAAGCTTCTTTCGACTTGTCCTCAGGCTTGGCAAGCTGCTGGGGGCTTGACAATGGGGGTGGTTCGTCATATAATGCATTTGATGCAGGGTGTGGGTTCGTAGGAATCCAAATCAAGCATCGCTACTAAACCCATACTGTCAAGTGTGGGTTTTTTACTTTTGAAGGTCGATGTATTTCTTCTATGTTGATGAAGCAGGTAGTCCAGAAGGACACCATGAGCCGCTCTTAGACGGTGAAACTCCTATATTCAGCCTAAATTCATTATGTGTCAAGGAAAATGATTGGAGAGACCTCGATAGAGACTATCTCAGACTTAAAAAGCGATTTTTTCACAAAGAAATTGGAAACGGGATACCAGAATACTTTGAGATTAAGGGCAGTGAACTCACCCGTCCAGGTAATCGCGCAAACAAGCGTGGGCATAGCTTCATCGAGCAAGTGTTCCATTTATGCAAGAAATACAGCACCCCTTTATTTTCTATAATCTTTATAAAAAATTCTGCCGAACCTACGTCTAAAAAATCACTTTATACAATGGCGTTGCAATATCTTTGCGAGCGGTTCCAAGCCTTTCTAGAAGAGGGCGGAACTGGTGAAAATGGGATAGTGATTATTGATTCTCGAATGCATAATATCGATTTGGAAGTGGCACAGTCTCATTTGTCATTTGTATTTGGTCATAAGACTGGCAGAACCTGCGACAGGATATTGGAAGCCCCAATGTTTTCTAACTCCAAGTTAACGGCTGGACTACAAATTGCAGACATTATAGGTTCATGTGTCTATACTAATTTCTATCACCGAAATTGTATGTTTGTTCCAGGTGCTTTAGATTATTCCCATATGGTCAGATATTGGTCTGAGCTTTCAGGCTTAGAGTTTAAGAGTCAGAAATTGTACGATGGTCACCCTCGGAATGGTTATAGAGTGATAGATTTTTACTCCTGAGCGGACTTGAGAATACTTGCGCACATACCTAAAAAGCCTGCGCAGGCACTTTGACAGCAGACGGTTACAAATATACAATGGCTTCTGCTTTCAATTCATTCCAGGAGGTGCAACATGCTAGCTGACGAGGTTGCCGAGTTCATCGGGAAAAGCATCGGTAATATAGCCTGCGAGGTGGAGAAGGGCTCCATCAAGCGCTTCGCCGATGCTGTAGAAGAGACCAATCCGCTTTACTGGGACGAAGAATACGCCGAAAAATCGAGACATGGTTCCATCATTGCGCCGCCCGGCTTCTTCGGCTGGCCGGTGAAGCTGCCCCCGGGACTGACCTTTCAACGACCTACCGATATCTTTGACCCACCTGAAGTTGCCGAAGGTATGAGGGCAGCGCTGGCTAAAGCCGGCTATGCTAATGTCCTTGACGGCGGCATCGAGTACGAGTTTTTCCAGCCGGTAAAAGCCGGGGACATCCTGACAGCAAAATCGATGATTAAGGACATCCGTGAGCGGGAAGGCAAAATGGGCAAGATGGCTTTTGTGATTATCGAGACGGTATATTACAATAAAAAAGATGAGCCGGTGGCTATAGCCCGCGCCACCGCCATTTATCTATAGCTTCGAGGAGGAATAAGATGGCTAAACAGATTTACTGGGAAGACGTTGATGTTAACCATGAGCTGCCTCCCTTACCCAAAATCGCCACCACCCGGATGCTGGTCAAGTGGGCTGGTGCCTCGGGCGACTTCAATCCGCTGCACTACGATGCCGCCTTCGCTGCGGCGGTAGGCGTGGGCAGCCCCATCGTTCACGGCGCCTTGAAGCGGCAGTGGCTGGTGCAGTTAATGACCGACTGGATGGGCGAGCAGGGAACGCTGAAAAAATTCGCCTGCAGCTACCGGGCGATGGACCGTCCGCGCAAGATGGCGACCACGGCTACACCCGAGGAGGGCGAGACCTGGCAGTGCAAGGGTAAGGTAACCAAGAAATACAT
>CAZUEB010000175.1:0-3511 GCA_964619115.1 uncultured Dehalococcoidales bacterium | reverse complement strand
GTGATTACGGCATCTTCACTGAACGCTCCCCTCTCCCCCTGAAAAGCAACCTTAGTCATCACTCCACCCAATACGAGGGCTAGTCGCTAGCCAATTCCTCTTCCAAAGCCTCTTCACTACCAGTAGTTGTCAGGGCTATGATACGGTCATTAACCTCCAGAACAGTATCGGCCGTGGGCACCTGAGGCTTGTGTCCATTTCGTATTAGCAGAGCTAAAAGAGAATCGGGAGGCAATGACAGCTCCTTAACCGACTTATGTGCTGCTTTTGACCCCTCCAGTATTTTAACCTCAACAATCTCTATCTTCTCCTCCCCCATGGTCAAAAGGTGAATTAGCGGATGTGTGGGTATTTTCTCTTCAATATGTTCCAGAATGAGATTAGTAACACTGATGGGACAGTCAACGCCCAGCTTCCTGAAGATTTCTTCGTTTTTAGGGTCATTAACTCGAGCAATAGTTCGCGGCACACCAAATTTATGCTTGGCTATCTGGCAGGCTACCAGGTTATCCTCATCCTCATCGGTAGCTGCTATAAAAACCTCAGCCCTGGACACACCTGCCTCAGCCAGAGTAGCCACTTCACAACCATCGCCTCTCACACAAACGCTCCCCATATCATCCTCAAAGTTCTCACATTTGGTGGCATCTTTGTCCAGCACCAATACTTCGTGCTCCTCCTTTAGCAGCGCTTTACACAAATGATAGCCAACACTGCCACCACCGACGATAATTATATACATCTCTGCAGTTTCACCTCTTTCAATCAGCCAGCAGCTTATCCTTTAATAACTGAGCAAAAACAGTTGTCGGGCTTACAGCCTCAAGTCCAAGCGCCTCATAGACGTCTTTGCGCAACGGGTCATATATGCGGCATAGCACCTTCGGAACGCTAAAAACATGTTTTGCTATCTGAGCTGCCATAACATTGCGATTATCACCTTGAGTCACCGCCACAAAGGCGTCCGCTTCCCCAATGCCAGCCTTCTTTAGCACCTCTTCGTCAGTCCCATCGCCGACCAGCGCCGTACCGCTGAAGCTTGGCGGCAACCTTCTAAAACTATGGGCATCCACATCCAGAACAGTTATCTTGTGCCCATCAGCATCGAGTAAGCTGGCTAATTGGGCTCCAACCCGCCCACACCCCATAATAACAATTTTCATAATTATTACCTCAAGACATCGGTTCGCGGCACAGCAGGACACGACAGGGAGCCCCTTCTAAAACATAAGGTATGACCCTGCCTAAATTGAAAACGCCGAAACTTTTCTTATAAGTAACGCCCATCAAGATCAAGCTGACCTCTCTTTCCATTGCCTCATCCACGATAGCCGGACCTACTTCCCGCGCCTGAACCAGGTCGGTCTCTACCTCATAATCTTTATCGGCAGCAACCTCCTCGGCACGAGTCAGTACTTTTTCTGCTTTTGCTATCTCGGACTCTATCACCGCGTCCAGCGGCAAGCTCCGCTTGACCTCGATAACGTAAACAACATAAACCTTCGCCTTCGATTTCTTAGCCAAATCACAGGCTAGCTTCACTGCTTCCACATCAGCATCCTTGCCATTTACCGCTACCAGTATTCTTTCGAGTCTCATCAGACTGTGTTATCCATTATAGTTTTGCCCGCCAAGTTGTGCAATCACTCTTTATCACCCGTAACACCAGTCGGCGAACCATCTGTTTGACCTGGAGACACGCGCCTCAGCCAGCGGAAAAGGAAAAACATCCCAAAGCCGAAGGCCATCCAAGCCAAGCCGACCCAGCGACTATACGGTTGTATTATTAACACTACTACCCAGATAGCGGTGGTGCCTAATAATCCAAGTATTGCTGTAATGGGCAAATCCCAGCTGCCAATCCGAATATTCCAGCCAAGTTTAAATGGTCTAGGTACATCCGGCTTTTTAATCCGTAAAGCCAGGACGGATAGGTGAGCCAGGGCAAAAGAAAGCATTGAGCCAAAAGCGTAAAGCCCGCCTAAATTGGTGAACACATCAGGACCAAAAAAGCCCGGTATCTGCAAAACAAGTGCTATCAGCGTAAAAACGATTATAGAAATATAAGGAGTTTTAGAACGAGGATGTACACGGCTCAGCTCCGCCGGTATAAGCTGAAACCTTCCCAGAGAAAACGCTAGGCGGGAAATGCCCAACAGCCCGGCATTTGTGGCTATAAACAAGATAGTCGCCGCTAACAAGGCTACCAGCACCGGAAGCGCACTGCGCACTCCCCCTAAAACATAGGCGACAACAATCTGATGAGCTGGCTCAGAAAACCCCTTTGCCAACTCATCAGGAACAATAGCTGCGGAAAGGTTATGGGCAATGCCAGCTACGGGATCCGTTGCCCAACTGGAACCTAACTCAGCCGGTGTCATCGCTGAAAAAGCGGACACGGAAATACCTGCAAAGATAACCAAAACAACGATGGTCATTAAAACCAATGCCTTAGGAGCCCTCACTTGAGGGCGCTTGGTCTCTTCAGCCATCTGTGACACAGTCTCCAAACCGGTAAAGGCAATAGCGGCTATTGCCACGCCGAAAATCAAATTTGTAGTTGATGGCCAGTAGCCGGTAATTCGCTGCCAGAAGACTACCGGATTGAAGAGAATTAACAAAGCCAATACTATAATCAGTAACTGAGTAGCAATGTCGAGAGCAGCCAAGGAGAAGTTTAGCCGTGATGACTCCCTGACACCAATGGTGTTAATTACCATAAGCAGAAACACGATGCCCATAGCAGCACCTGTATGAACTACCGGCGATGATTTCAGCGGTTCCCAGAAATAACCAAGATAGGAAGGTATGGTGTAGGCGGAAATGGAGATAGTAACAATGTAGCCAAACATAAGAGACCAGCCGGCGATAAACCCCATTAAATCATTAAAACCATGGCGGGCAAAGCTGGCAGAGCCACCAGCTTCAGGAAACATGGCTGTACCTTCAGCATAAGTGAGGGCGGTAAAAACGAACAAGATCCCAGCTATACCTAAGACTACAGGTGTTGCCCCCAGAGCCACCAGAGCCACAAGCCCTAAAGCATAGTAGATGGAGGAGCCGACATCGCCATAGGCGGTACTGAACAATCCGGGAATGCCGAGGACTCGCCGCAGATGATGTAACCTAACTCGAGGATGCCGAACAACCTTATCGCCAAGCTTGGGCTGCCAATCGTTAGCCACAGATAATCGTTTCTTGCTCCCGTTGGTGGCGAATTGTAGTCCTGTTATCGCCTATTGTCAATAGAAATTCAGCCTTCTATCCAACTCTTAAGCTAAATTTAAAACTTAATTGAATAGAAATACCTGCTCAGTTATAATGATTAACTGTGACCCATGGTGAGCGTAGCCGAGTGGTTTAAGGCGTCAGGTTGTGGCCCTGAAGAACGAGGGTTCGAATCCCTCCGCTCACCCCAAAACTAAGAGCTTTAAAACCGTGCCCCTGCGGCTCTAATTGCGCCTATAGCTCAGCGGACAAGAGCACCGGTCTTCGGAACCGGGGGTCGTGG
>CAZUEB010000174.1:0-3526 GCA_964619115.1 uncultured Dehalococcoidales bacterium | reverse complement strand
GTTCATGGGCAATGCGCTGGGGGACTTCGCCGAGGGGCAAGCACAGCCGCAGGCTTTTGCTGCTGATTACATCGGTGCCTATAACATCCCTGCCAACAAATACGAAAACGCCTGCGCTTCTTCCAGCGCCGCCTTCCGTGACGCCTTCATGTGGGTGGCTTCGGGGTTCTATGACATAGTCCTGGTCGGTGGCGCTGAGACTGCCGCCAAGATGGGCACGCCTTTAGCCACCCGGACCTTCGCCATGGCAAGCGACAGCCGCTACGAATATCCCTGCGGCATTACCTTCCCCGGCGTCTTTGCCCTGATTGCCCACCTTTATGCCAAGAAGTACGGCATACCGCTGGAAAGGCTCAAGCAGCAGATGGCTCAGGTCACCGTTAATTCTCACTATTATGGCGCCCGCAATTCCAAAGCTCAGTTTCAGAAAGAGATAACCATAGATGACGTGCTCAACAGCTTCATGGTGTGCCAACCTCTGCAGCTATACGACTGCTGTCCCTTTTCCGACGGAGGCTCAGCCGTAGTGCTAGCCTCGGAAGAAAAGGCTAAAAAGCTAACAAAAAAGCCGGTTTATGTAGTCGGCGTAGGTCAGGCTTCAGCCGGCAACCTGCTCAGCCAAAAGGAGTACCTGCCACGCATCAGGTCCAGGGAGCTGGCGGCTAAGCAATCTTACGATATGTCCGGACTCAGCCCCAAGGACATAGACGTTATCGAGCTTCACGACTGCTTCAGCATAGCCACAATTGTGGCTCTGGACAGCCTCGGCTTCTTCGAATTCGGTAAGTCCGGCGAGGCTGTAGAGAAAGGTGAGACCAAAATCGGAGGCAAGATAGCAGTAAACCCATCCGGCGGACTGAAAGCCAAGGGACACCCCATAGGTGCCACCGGCACCGCTCAAATATATGAAATCGTCAGGCAGTTAAGAGGTGAATGTGGAGAGCGCCAGGTCGAAGGCGCCAGGACAGGCATGACCGACACGCTCGGTGGAGACGGCGGCACGCTTTGCAACGTGATTCTACAGAGGGGCTGGTAACTCGCCCCCGAAGGAGACTCAAAATGGAGCATAAATTAAGTTTTAAACAATACAGTGAGGCGCTTAAGCAGAACAAGCTGCTGGGATTAAAATGCCAGCAGTGTGGCAACATAACAGTGCCGCCTAAAATAGCCTGCAGCAAATGTTCCAGCACCGACCTGGACATAGTGGAATTGAGCGGCAAAGGTAATGTCCAGACTTTCACCACCGTTTTCGTGCCGCCAGAGGGGCGTGAAAATGAGTGCCCGTATGTTATAGTCCTGGTGGAGCTGGACGAGGGACCGTGGATAATGGGCAACCTGACCGGAATTGACCCGAACAAGGTTAATATGGAGATAATGGGCAAAAAGGTAAAGATGGGACACGCTGTTTTCCCCGGTGATAAGTTCTCTGCTGGTGAAGAAGCCAGACCGGTATTTAGTCTGGGGACTTAAAGACTATTGACATCGAAATACTTCACCATTATACTCAGTTCTACAAATAATCTTTGGAGGTGGATATGAAAAGGTTATTTTTATTTGCCTGGCTACTACTTCTAATAAGCAGCTTGATGCTGAGCCCTCTTGCCTGCTTGCCTACATTCCCAGGTACTACAGGCACTACAGATACCACCACTACCTCAGATGCGCCGACCATCGTGGCGTTCTCCGCCAGTCCCACCGAAATAACCGAGGGAGAATCGGCAACGCTCATCTGGAACGTAACCAACGCCACAAGCATCCAGATAGACCAGGGGGTAGGTACCGGTTTAGCAGCTGCTGGAACCACATCAGTTTCACCAAGTTCCAGCACAACCTACACACTGAGTGTCAGCAATAGTGACGGGAGCGCTACACAGTCCGTGACGGTAACTGTAACTTCAGCAGCATCAACTACACCAACCACCCCAACTACGCCTCCACCGCCGGCACTACCACCCAACATAGTGGTCTTCGATATCAGCCCAAATACCATACACAAGCCACCGGGACCAGGACCCCATTCAGCAACGATGCGCTGGGAGGTAAAAAATGCCGCCAGCGTGACCATAAATGGCATTTCGGAACCTCACAGTGGCAGCAAAACCCTTACACCAGCGCTGGGAACCCATAGCTATACGATAAAAGCCACAAACGCTAACGGCACCGTAACCAGGACACAGGCTCTCCATGTCGTGCCCTGAGGCACTTATGGTTTGAAGGCTAATAATTCCTTTACTGGAGTTCAGGGTGGTCTACCAGTGACGTTGTAGACCACCCTGTGTATGCTAAGGCTTTTCGATGATTTAAGATAGAAAAAATGGCAAAACAACCACCTTTAGTTAAAGCGTTACTTAAACCTGAAATCTACCCGCATAGTCCAAAAAATGTGAAACTGGTGCAGACCCAGATGTCCTTCCTCTTTCTCACCGGCGACTATGTCTACAAAGTCAAAAAACCCGTTGATTTGGGTTATCTGGACTACACCACGCTGGAGAAGCGCCGCTTCTTCTGCCAGCAGGAGATAGAGCTGAACAGACGTCTCTGCCCCGAAATCTATTTGGAAGTCGTGCCCATAGTCAGCGTTCATGGTCAAATCCGCCTCGGCGGCGATGGGGAGACAATCGAATATGCGGTGAAAATGAAACAGCTACCCGGGGAGCGGATGATGGACAGGCTTTTGCCTCAGAGCAAGGTAACAGAGGAGATGGTGGCACGGGTAGCTGAGAAGCTGGCGGTATTTCATAAAAAAGCCAGAACAAGCCCCGAAATCAGCGCCTACGGCAATCTGGACGCCATTTTAATCAACACTGAAGAGAATTTCGTCCAGACACAGAAATATGTGGATGCCTCTATCTCGCCCCATACATACCAACAAATCAAGAATTACACAGACGACTTCGCTGAATCAAACAGGCTCCTGTTTGATAAGCGAGTTAAGGACGGCAAGATAAGGGATTGTCACGGCGACCTTCATGCTGCCCATGTCTGTCTCAGCAATGGAATTTATATCTACGACTGTATTGAGTTCAACGATAGGTTCAGATATGGCGATGTCGCTTCAGAAGTTGCTTTTCTGGCTATGGACCTAGACCGCTTCCAGCGAGCTGACCTATCCCGGGCTTTCGTTAATGCCTATGTCCGCCTGAGCCAGGATAAAGAGCTGCCCCAATTGCTGAATTTCTACAAGTGCTATAGAGCCTACGTCCGGGGCAAGGTAGCCAGCTTCATGCTGGATGACCCTCATGTCTCTAAGGAGGAAAAATCAAGCGCTCTGGCTGTTGCCAGAAGGTATTTCCAGCTCGCTGAATCATATGTATGACCTATTAGGTGTAAGGAGACAATAGATTGAGAGAGCCATTTGCTAGATTTGTAGAAAATGAGCTGGGAACCGATTTCCTGCTTATCGTTTGTGGCTTGCCCGGCACCTGGAAAACCGAGACCACCGAGGAAGTGGCAAAGATTAAGGGCTATCCACTCCTTCGAACTGACCTGATTAGACTGGAGGTGCTGAAAAACGAGGACATATTTG
>CAZUEB010000173.1:0-3527 GCA_964619115.1 uncultured Dehalococcoidales bacterium | reverse complement strand
TCCTGTGGCATCTGGGTGGGCAGTCCAGCCTTATGCTTGAGCCGGCTGGGTTTTCATACTTTGTTGGCTTGCCTTTCTGATTGAACCTCGGATTATCTGGGCGGTACTGATAACTTTCTTGTTTGCCGTCTACCGTCCATAGTGGAATCAAAATCCCTGGAGTATTCTGCTGCGCTCTGGAGAAACCCAGATTCCTGAGTTCGGCCTTACCCATAACGGTCTTATAGCCTCTCTCCACTATGACATCAGGGCTGATGCCGCTGCCGTTATGAAGGTGAGAGAAATGGTTCTTCAGAAGTTCCGGGGCTGAATCGGAAAATATAGACCCAGTCATGATAAAGATCTCATTTATCCGGTTGGGAATTCGTTTTAGGGCTACTGCGACGGATATCCGGTCCCGCTATCGATATATTTCTTTAAAGATAGGCTAACGTTGCCCCGCTTGGGAATTGGCACTATCTCTAATCATCGTATCCAGCAGACCCTCACGTCTGCCAATGCTTATAGCCAGGCCGAGAAGGACTCGAAGCCTTTCTACCACGATGGCCTCTTGGCCATCAGGTAACGCGGTTACCTCCACTCCATCTTTGTTGGATACAGATGTATTCATGATGTACTATCTCACGTGGTCACTCGGCCTGTTTGCTATTGCTACCGTCTTGAGACAAGAGAAAATATCGAGCGACAGCCCGCCTTATCAGGGTGCTAACATCGGTCCTTTCCTGCTCCGCTATCTGTTGCAATGCTTCATAGTCCGACCTTGACATGAGCACCCGCGTTGATATCCGGTTTTTACCTAAATTGCTTGGCTTACCCTTCATAATATGCCCTATAGGGTAATAATATTACCGCCTACAGTAATAATTGTCAAGGTAATAATGTCACCTTTCTTTTATTCATTTATAGGCATAAATACGTTCATAAATCAGGACAGAAAGTTTTTTGGCAAGTGCCACAAAGAGCTTGACAAACGTAAAGAAAGGTGATAATATTACCACATGCCACAAAATGGAAATTTGGAGATTTTTTCATGTCAATAACTTTAGCTGAGCTGATTAGGGGTGCTAGGCTTCGCCTTGGGGATATGACTCAAAAAGAGCTGGCAAGGCTGACGGAGACCAGTACGGAGAACATTACAGCTATCGAGAACGGGCGCAACCGAACGCCATCGCCCGAGATAGTGAAGGCTCTGGCGATGGTGCTAGATATTGAGGTGCAGGATATCTATGCCTCAATGGCAGGGACGCTCAATAATTATCCTTGGGAGAGAGCTGGTGACCTTGACCTGAAAGACCCGGAGCTTGAGCTCATGTTCCGCAAAGTAGATAGCCTGCTCAATGGCGAGGCCAAAGATAGGGTAAAGGCCTTTATACGGTTTACCCTAGATGAAGACAGAAGGCGGCGTAGACGGGAATTGGAAGAGAGAAAGCAGGGTGCAGATAAGCCATAGCGACCAACAGGAGAGTGGGATTGTGAGCAGCATAGCGGTGGAGAAGGCAAGGCAGGTTCATAAGCGACACCCAGGATTGAGCTTCCCTGTGGACATGGAGTGGGTTGCCGTTGCGGAGGGCTGCGAGCTGCTGAACTGGCCTTTCACTGAACCGGTACGTGAAATGAAGCAGGGTCGCTGGATAGGTATAGCTGAGGGGCTTGAAGAAAGAGAGCGCCGCCATCTCATTGCCCATGCTTTGGCGCATCATTTGATGCACAGAGGTAATCAACTTTCTTTTCACGGCTGGCAAAGGATTAGCCGGAATAAGCAGGAGAAAGAAGCTGATGAATGCGCCGCGCATATACTGATACCTGCAGCAGAATTGGCCAGAGTGAAAGAGATGCCGCTGTGGGAGCTTGCCGACCATTTCGGTGTGCCTGAGGAGCTGATCAAACAGCGGATGACTGTTTTCGCTAGTCAAGAGGAGAAAGCAGGCTGGCAACTTGCCCATGAGGGACATTAGCTAAAGACGACTGAGGGAAATGGCAGTTATGCAAAAAGAGGCCGATGACAAACATATAAGGTGCTGTATCTACACCAGGGTATCTACTGAGGAGCAAGCAGAGAGGGATCTATCGCTACCATTTCAGCTTGAGAGATGCCGTTATCATGCCCAGGGCAAAGGTTGGGAGGTGGTTAAAGAGTTTGTCGATGCCGGAGAGAGCGCTAGAACTGACAAGCGTCCTGATTTTCAGAAGATGATAACAGCAGCCCGAAATAAGGAGTTTGATGTTATCCTAGTTCACAAATTTGACCGCTTTGCCAGGAACGATTATGACTTCATTGTTTATGAGAAAGAACTTGAAGACCTGGGAATTATAGTCGAAAGTGTCAGTGAGCCTGGCGATGCCTCGACACCGGCTGGCTATATCGGTCGCAGGATGATGCAGGTCATCAGTACATGGTACTCAAAGAACCTGGCAATGGAGACGAAGAAGGGGCTGCAAAAGAAGGTGGAGCAGGGAGGATGGCCTCGGCCAGCTCCGCTCGGTTATGTGAATAGACGCGACAAGAACTCGGCGTGGGTGGAGGTCGACCCACGAATGGGACCGCTGATGACCCAAGCTTTTCAGGAGATGGCTAGTGGAAAATGGACACTGAAAGAATGGGCTGAGCATGCTCATGCTATGGGATATCGAAGCCGCACAGGTAACAGGATCTCGGTTAGTTCTTGGCACCATATCTTCCATAATCGCTTTTATATTGGTGAAGTGTACTTGCGTAGGGGCGATGTACCAACGAATGGAAATCACGAAGCACTGGTTGATCCCGATACCTTTGCCCGTGCACGAGAAGTACTGAGGAAACACGATTGCTACAAACAGCGAACCAGGAAGCATTCATATTTGCTTCGAGGGCTGCTTTATTCTTCGGATGCTGATAGCCCTTGCTTAGTGGAGACTCATCCCAGAAAGGGTATTAGCTACTATCGCAGTAAGGGCAGGGTTGCCGGTGAGCAGCTATACTACAATACGAAGGAAATAGATTCGCAATTGACAGATATTATGCGGCGTATCACTATCAGCGACAAAGCTGCCATTGAGTTGGAAAAGGAGTTGTCGGGCTGGTTTGAGAAAGAGAGTGTCAGTGACAGCGAGCTGGAACATGCACAGACAAGACTTGAAAAGTTACGGAAGGTAGAAAAGAACTTGCAAAGGCTAGCTATTGAAGAGGGTATATCTTTTCGGGATTTCAGAGAACATCGAGATGAGATTGAGGCAGAAAGAGCAAAGCTTAACAATCTGATCGAAAGCATAAAGTTGCGACGCAACTTGGTTAAGGCTGACTTCGAGCTAGCCCTGAATCTGGCAAAACAGTTAGGTTTCCTCTTTGAGAAAGGGACATTCGACGAGAAACGCCTGCTGTGCGAAACTGTGTTCAGACGTCTCCACGTATGTAACCGCGTAATAACAAAAACCGAACTCAACCCGCCCTTTGCATTAATCACTGTAAGAGCGGGTAGTTCGGTATCCTTCCAATTTGGTAGCGGGGGTTGGATTTGAACCAACGACCTTCGCAGAAAGAAAGACCGCTA
>CAZUEB010000172.1:0-3613 GCA_964619115.1 uncultured Dehalococcoidales bacterium | reverse complement strand
GCTTCACCCTCAGCGTGCACAATCTTAGCTCGCCTCTCTCGCTCAGCCTCAGCCTGAGCAGCCATTGCCCGCTGCATCGTATCGGGCAGCTGAACATCTCTGACTTCCACCATGCTCACCTTTATTCCCCACGGTTCCGTCCCCTCATCAATCAGCGACTGTAGCTTTTCATTTATCTTATCACGATGAGCCAGCAGGTCTTCAAGGTCAGATTGGCCCACCACATTCCTTAGTGTGGTCTGTGAAAGTAGCGAGGTGGCTCTAATATATTGCTCCACATTGAGTACAGCATCTTCAGGCTTCATAACCCTGAAATAGACCACGGCATCGACTTTAACGGTGACCGTATCCATTGTAATACATTCCTGGGTCGGGACATCCATAGTAACAACGCGAAGATCAACCTTCACCATGCGTTCGATAAACGGAATTAGAAAGATGAGCCCGGGGCCCCTCACACCAACATACCGCCCCAGACGAAACACGACTCCACGCTCATACTCATTAACAATCCTGATAGCCGCTGCCAGGATTATTATGGCAAATATGACAATAGCAAAAATAATAATTAAGTCCATCTTTTCCTCCCTTTAATTTTCCTTTGAGTCACTAACAGTTTAAGTCCTTCGACCTTAGTTACCGTCACCTCCTCTCCTGATTCTACTTTGCCGCTGTCAACTTCGGCTTTCCAGAGCTCGCCATCAACGAGAACCGTGCCCTTCGGAGCCATGTCTGTCTTGGCTATAGCTACTTTACCTATCAATCCTTCAGCGCCAGTCTCTACCCGCCTTCTCTGGCCTCTAATCACGGCGCCGACGATGAAAACTATGAAGGCAGCTATCAAAATTGTTACTACGGCAATCAAGCCTCTGTTTATCTGCATTGCTGGCGAACTATGACTGAACAGTACAAGGGAGCCGATAATCAAAGATACAACGCCTCCGGCTGTAAGTATACCAAAAGTCGGCGTAAAAACCTCAGCCACAAATAAGCCAAAGGCAAGAAGTATAAGCAATAACCCGGCCCAATAAGCATTGAGCACTCCAAGCGAATAGAAAGCCATAAAAAGACAAAGTCCACCTACTACTCCGGGGAATATCAAACCGGGATTTGAAATCTCGGTAATCAATCCTATCGTCGCCAGACTGAGCAGGATATAAGCGATATTAGGGTCGCTGATGACATGCAAGAATCGCTCAACCGAATTCATCTCATTTCTACCCAGCGCATAATCAGACGTGTCGATAATGACCTCCCTACCACTGGCTAAAGTCACTTTTCTACCGTTAAGTTGACGAATTAGGCTGTCCAAGTCATCTGCCTGAAAATCGATAAGCTGTGCTTCTAATGCCTCGGATGCGGTAAATGACTTACTCTCTGAAACCGCCAGCTCTGCCTGTTCAATATCACGCCCCCGCATTTCCGCAATACTTCTTATCCAAGCAGATGAATACTCGGTTACCTTTTTTGATACCTCTTCAGGCATTTCCTCACCGACAGCTACCGGATGAGCCGCCCCAATGCTGGTCCCCGGTGCCATCACCGCCACATGCGCGGCTATGGTTATAAAAGTCCCGGCTGAAGCCGCCCAGCTACCACTGGGCGAAACATAAACCACAATCGGCACCTCGGCATTCAGAATCCGCTGTACAATGTCCTCCGTGGCATTTAGAAGCCCTCCTGGAGTATTCAATTCAATGATGCAGGCGACGCTTTCATTAGCCTCAGCCTGGCTGATACCACGGTCTAAGTAGTTAGCGATAACAGGAACGATAGTGCCATCAACACTTAGAACTTCTACGTCTGCTGAGCCAGCATTAACCCCGCTGGAGACGAAGGCTGTCACCCACAAGATAGCCAGAACAATAATGTAGGCAAATCTCAGTTTTGACTTGAGCATCTGTTTCAACCCAACCGCAGCCTAATTATAGTTTAGCTAACAGCTAACAGCAAACGCATAATATGACAATCGTTGCCAGTCTTAATATTTAGTAATCTAAAGTGCCGAATACCAAACAATGTCAATGCCAGCACTTTATAGCAAATTTAAATTGAAGCCGAAAGCTCGTTAGTGTAGAATAGGTCAACTTAGCTAAGGTACATAATTATGACAAGTCAAAAATGTAAAGGGGCTCGAGATTTACTCCCCAAAGATATGGGGGCATTTCGTTTTATAGAGGATGTCTTTCGGAAGTCGTGCCTCGGCTGGGGTTATCAAGAAGTACGGACTCCGACTCTGGAATACCTGCACCTGTTTACAGCCGCCGGCACGCTCACTCCCAGTATGCTGAGCAGAGTTTATTCCTTCCTCGACTGGGACGGCTGGAGCGGTGAAAGAGTAGTGTTGAGACCAGATGGCACTATACCTGTAGCCAGATTATATATTGAAAATTTGCAGCCACAGGAAATCGCCAGACTTTTCTATATCACCAATGTTTTCGCATTCGAAGAAACGGGAAGAGAAAACAGGGAACGGTGGCAATGCGGAGTGGAGTTGATAGGCATTAACAAACCGACATCAGACTTAGAATTGATACTGCTGGCTATTGAAACTCTAGGTAATTTAGGTATTGGTGACTTTCAGATACAATTATCTCACGCCGGGGTACTGAAGGCTGCGCTCGAGGAGTTGAAGCTGAATCCAGATGAAAAAGTCAGGCTACTGGACCAGATTCTTGACGGCAACTGGCAAGTGCTGACAGAAGCAAAATCTAAAAATTCTGAGATGGGCAGATTGATATCATTGCTCCTCGATTTAAGAGGAAAGGGCAGCAGCTTTCTGGAGAACCTGAAAGCTCTGCCTCAGATTCCTAAAAAAGTAAAGCCGGCGCTTGATAACTTCGCTGAAATCGCCAGTCTACTCGACGTCCTGGGCTGCAACTACCAGATTGACATCACATCCACACGAGGCTTCGAGTATTACACTGGACTCTGTTTCCAGTTTTCAGCTAAAGGCAAGAAAATAGGCAGCGGCGGTAGATATGACAACCTAATACCGCTAATAGGCGGGAAGAGCACGCCGGCATGTGGTTTCGCACTTTATGTCGACCCCGTTGTTAATTTGATTAAGCCACAAGCCACAAAAAAAGCAAATCAGGGAATACTGATTAGATGCGACAGGCCAATGACGGAATCAATACAAACCAGTTTTCAATTAGCCGAGTCATTTCGTCAGGCAGGATATGTGGCTGAGCTTGACTTCAGCGGTCGCCAGTCGGATTGGCGCTGGACAATTACTGTCCAAGACAAGCCGCCGTCTTTTACCTGCACCGACCAAACCAGAAACCGGAAGAGAGAGGTAACTTCAATTGCCGACGTCCTCAAAATAGTAGGAGGCTCGAAATAACTTGTTAACCGGAAGCCAGTCTGATTATATTAAGATGGCGCTGCCAAAGGGAAGGCTTATGCCGGCTACTACCTGCCTACTGGAAGAGACAGGACTTGAATTCAAGGACTATACGCCGGGTACACGAGTTTATAGACTGAAGTCAACAAAGTTTCCTCATCTTTCAGCCAAGATATTTCAGGAGAAAGACATCCCCATCCAGGTAGCCGTAGGCAATTACGATTTAGGCATCTGCAGCCTGGACTGGATTGAAGAGCTTTTGGCTAA
>CAZUEB010000171.1:0-3642 GCA_964619115.1 uncultured Dehalococcoidales bacterium | reverse complement strand
CTACCATCGACCCCTTTGAAATATTCATTGCTGGTCGGATGACCAGCGTCATCCAATCAACTAAAAACGGTGACGGCAAGATACTTGCCAGCTTTCAGGAAATTCCATTGCCCTCAAAGGAAGAGGCTAAGACGGTTGTGGAGAAGCTAAAAACAGCAAACCTTTGCAATCTGGTCATCATGGGGAAGGCGAGTGAACCAGTGTGCGAAATCCCCGTGAGGTTAAATAAAGTTGGGCTGGTGCTCCCCAGTGGACTCAATGCAATAGCAGCAACTGCAGAGAGCGATATTGATGTGACAAGCAAAGCCATGAACGGCGTTGTCGGGGTTGGAGAATTAAGGAGCTTCTGGAGCCTTTGATAATTGAGCTGTAAGAGGTACCACCTTGCATAAAGTATTACATAAAGTATTAATAATAGCTAAGGAAGTCGCAGAGATTAGAGAACTGCATTCAGGGCTTAGCCACATGGGTTTTACCTGTTCGGTTGCTGATAACGGCTCGAGCCTGCCTGACGAACTTATAAAGCAGGCATGCGATGTGTTGCTCGTCGACATGGATGGCTCATCATCCCCAGCCCGGATTGAACCGATGTTAGAACAATTACGTGAATTGAGGATGACAAGAAACCTCCCTGCTATCGCCCTCGTCTCCGGAGAAGGGCTAAGTCATCTCGATTCCAACTTGGCAATAGATGATTTCGTGGTCAAACCCTGGAACGCATCTGAAGTAGCGACCAGAGCAAAGCGGGTTATCAAGAAGTCTAATAATAAACAAGGCAGGGACTTAATAAAATGTGGCAACTTGATGATAGACATTGCTAAATGCGAAGTCTCCATTGATGGCAGGTTACTCGCCCTGACATTTAAGGAATATGAGCTGCTGAAATTCCTCGCCAAGAGCAAAGGTAGGGTTTCTACAAGAGAGGCTCTGCTCAATGAGGTCTGGGGGTACGACTATTATGGTGGTGATAGGACTGTGGATGTACACATAAGGAGACTTAGAAGCAAGCTCGGCGATTATACAAATAGCTATATTCAAACAGTTAGAAATATTGGGTACAAATTCAACAAGGAGGCATAGTCTAGGAGTCAGCATAATAGGCTTCTTTATAAGACTCGGTAACATAGATTTAACATGTCTGTAATATGTTGGTAACAATTGCCGGCTAAAATGATGCCAGGTCAGTAAAAAAACGAAAGGAGGTGTGCACATGTCCATAAATACCGGTGATACTGCCTGGCTATTGGTATCGACGGCGCTGGTCATGCTCATGACGCCGGCATTAGCCTTGTTTTACGGGGGCATGGTAAGAAGGAAAAACGTCCTCTCTACCATTATGATGAGCTTTGCTATCCTGCCTCTGGTTTCCATCCTGTGGGTTATCTACGGCTACAGTTTGAGCTTCGGGCCAGACTCGGGTGGAGTGATTGGCAATCTTAATTGGCTCGGGTTGATGGGGGTGGGGCAGGAGCCATCACCCATGTATGCCACTACCGTCCCTCATCTGGCATTTATGATGTTTCAGGCTACATTTGCCATCATCACCGTAGCGCTAATCACAGGCGCCGTTGTTGAGCGCATTAAATTCGGTGCCCTGCTCATTTTCTCAACTCTGTGGTTGACCCTGGTCTACTGTCCGGTTGCCCATTGGGTATGGGGCAGTGGTGGCTGGTTAGGAAAGCTGGGCACTCTGGACTTCGCCGGAGGTATTGTAGTCCATATTAGTGCCGGCATATCAGCATTGGCATTGGCTCTGGTGTTAGGTCCACGCAGGGGATTCAAAGAACGAGTCCTCATGGAGCCCAACAACATACCGATGGTTGTATTGGGAACAGCTTTGCTCTGGTTCGGGTGGTTTGGCTTTAATGCTGGAAGTGCTGTCACTGCTGGCGGACTGGCGTCCAGTGCTTTTGCTGCCACCAACATCGCGGGTGCTTCAGGAGCTCTTACTTGGATGCTACTCAGCTGGATTAATCGCCGACCATCGGTTCTAGGCGCTGCCACCGGTGCGGTTGTCGGGCTGGCATCAATCACACCAGCGGCTGGCTTCGTACATCCCATCTACGGAATACCTATAGGAGCAATCGGAGCAGCACTGGCTTACTATGTCATGATGTGGAGAGTCAAAACTAACCGACTGGACGAATCTCTTGATGTTCTAGCCTGTCATGGTGTTGGCGGTACCTGGGGGACGATAGCCACCGGCATCTTTGCCGCAGGAGTAATCGGCGGAGCCGAGGGACTTATAGCTGGAAATGGCAAGCAGGTTCTGATTCAGCTGGCTGCAATTGCTGTCACCATAGTTTTTGCCTTCAGTATAACCTGGCTCCTGGCAAAGCTGGTCGATGTTACCATAGGCTTACGAGTCACCCCAGAAGAGGAAACCGTGGGTTTAGATATCTCGCAGCACGGTGAACGAGCGTATGGAGGGCTGCTGAGATGAAGAAGATAGAGGCTATCATCAGAGAAGAAAAATTGGACGCTGTCAGGATTGCCTTAGAGAACCAGAGCTACTTCGGCATGACGGTCAGCGAGGTGAGCGGTAGAGGTCGGCAAAAAGGGCTGACACTGCAGTGGCGGGTAGGAGAATACTGCGTGGACTTTCTGCCCAAGATTAAGATAGAGGTCGTCGTTCTCGATGAGGATGTACCCAGAGTACTTAATGCCATTACTACAAATGCCCGGACAGGAGAGGACAGAGGCGACGGCAAGATATTCATCATCCCGGTTGAAGACGCAGTCCGTGTTAGAACCGGCGAAATTGGCGAGAATGCAATATAAAAATAAAATTACAGAAGGAGATTAGAAATGGCAAAGAGAAGCAAGGACGAGAGCAAAGAATACGTCCTCAAGATGGCAAAGGACCAGGATGTCAAATTTATCAGGATGTGGTTCACTGATATCCTGGGCTTCCTCAAGAGCTTCGCCATCACCCGTGAGGAGTTAGAACAAGCGCTTGAGGATGGTATGGGGTTCGATGGTTCCTCTATCGAAGGATTCGCCAGGATCGACGAAAGCGACATGGTAGCTATGCCCGACCCTGACACTTTTCAGTTGTTACCATGGCGACCACGAGAACACCGTGCGGTGGCGCGGATGTTCTGCGACATACTGAAGCCCGGCGGCGAACCTTTTGAAGGAGACCCCAGATACGTTCTGAAGTGGAACCTGAAGCGAGCGGCGGACATGGGTTACACTTACTATGTCGGCCCCGAACTGGAGTATTTCTACTTCAAGGACTCAAAGGGAACGGAGATTCTCGACGAGGGGGGCTACTTTGACATGGTGCCTCTCGATGCAGCTACCGACCTGAGGCGAGAAACTGTGCTTATCCTGGATGAGATGGGCATCGGAGTGGAGTATTCGCACCATGAAGTGGCACATAGCCAGCACGAGATAGACATGCGATACACAGATGCCCTGACCATGGCGGACAACGTTATGACATATCGGCTGGTAGTCAAACAGGTAGCTATACAGAACGGAGTGTACGCCACATTCATGCCCAAGCCTATTTTCGGCATCAATGGCAGTGGCATGCATGTACATCAGTCATTGTTCAAGGGTGGAAAGAATGCCTTTTTCGACCCCAATGACAATTATAACTTGTCCAAGGTGGCCAAGAGTTTCATCGCTGGTCTC
>CAZUEB010000170.1:0-3653 GCA_964619115.1 uncultured Dehalococcoidales bacterium | reverse complement strand
GCGAAGCCATACTTGAGGCTGGGGAAGGTATCATGGTGGCCAGAGGAGACCTAGCCCTCGACATAAGCCTCGAGAAAGTGCCAGTGGCCCAGAAACAGCTGATAACCGAGGCCAATCGCCAGGGAAAGCCAGTAATTACTGCCACCCAGATGCTTGAATCTATGGTGCGGTCAGCTACACCAACGAGGGCAGAAGCTGCTGACGTAGCCAACGCTGTCCTTGATGGTAGTGACGCTCTGATGCTCTCTGAGGAAACAGCCATTGGTAGTTATCCCGTCGAAGCTATGGAGACAATGGTAAGAATAGCCCTGGAAGCTGAGGCAATGTTTCCTTATGAGGAGATACTCCGCAGCCGGTGGCAGGATGTTTTACCTGAGGTAAATGACGCGGCTGCCAGAGCAGCCTGCCAGATAGCTCACCAGGTGCAAGCTAGGGCCATCATCGCCTTTACCACCAGCGGCATTACAGCCGCAAGGGTATCGAAATATAGACCGTATCATCCTATCCTGGCAGTAACCCCTTCGGCACAAGTGGTGAACCGCCTTTCATTAGCCTGGGGGGTACTAGCACTTAAAAAACCTGAGCCGGCAAACCTAGAGGAGGTCTTCGAGCTGGCGAGCAAAGCTGCACTGGAGAAAAATCTCGCTAAGAGAGGCGACCTAATAGTGATCATTGCCGGGATTCCCCTAGCTGTTCCAGGAAGCACCAACTTAATCAAAATACACAGTATCTGATTTACAGTTGGTTTGATTTTAGCCTCTGCACTTTCTAGCGTATCATGATTAAAATAGACAAACCAATGAAGGTTAATCTAGCGGTAAAAAACACATCGGAATATAAGGCTATTTCTACCGAAGAGATTCTCGGATTACTGGAGACTTCCGCAGATGGTCTGACGAGCTCCGAGGTTAAGCGACGGCTCCAGATATTTGGTTTCAACGAGGTCGCTGAGAAAAAGAAAAGCCCAGTAGTTGAATTCTTGTTGCGTTACTGGGGTCCGATGCCATGGCTCCTGGAACTGGCTATTGTGCTTTCGATTGTCCTGAAGCACTACTTAGAAGCTGGAATAATATTTGCCCTTCTTACAATAAATACTGTAATAGGTCAGATACAATCGCGCGGCTCACAGAGAGCACTAGAAGCTTTAAAGAAACGATTAGCCGTTAAAGCCCGGGTGTTGCGAGACGGTAAGTGGGTAACTATTGAAGCTAGAGAGATTGTCCCCGGCGACATCGTCCCTCTAGGCCTGGGTGATATTGTTCCGGCTGATGCCAAGCTACTAACTGGAGACCTTTCTATTGACCAATCAGTTCTAACCGGGGAATCTCTGCCGGTAGATGTCCAGCAGTCGGCCATTATATACTCCGGCTCCATTGTGAGACGTGGCGAAGCACAATGTGTCGTGGTAAACACGGGCGCAAATACGTACTTTGGTAAGACGGCGGAACTCATCAAAATTGCCAGGCCGAAGTCCCATCAAGAGCAGATAATGCTGGCCATAGTCAGGTATATGATGTTCCTGGGTATTGGCGCACTAGTTCTTGTTGCTGCCTACGCGGCGGTAATCAGAACAGACCTCCTATCGATACTGACCTTAGCCGTCATTTTCCTTATGGGGGCAGTACCTGTGGCTCTGCCGGCAGTGATGACCATTGTCCAGTCGGTAGGCGCCACTGAACTAGCGAGAAAAAGCGTGCTGGTCACCAGGCTTGATTCTATTGAAGATGCTGCCTCAATAGACGTACTATGCCTGGATAAAACGGGGACCATAACTCAGAACAAGCTCTCTGTTGGCGATGTTGTGCCCTTTGCCGGGTATACCAAAGAGGATGTGCTAATTATAGCCAGTCTGGCATCCCAGGAACAGGGCAAGGATGTTATAGATGCTGCCGTCCTGGATTATGCAAAGACGTCTAACGTTAACCTAGACCCTTATGAGCAGATTTCGCTCATGCCTTTTGAACCTTCAACCAAGAGGTCGGAGGCTATTATCTCTAGCGGGAACATACGCTTTAAGGCAATTAAAGGTGCACCTCAAACAGTCTTATCTCTTTGTCGCGGACTTGATGAAGCAACCAGAGCGAAAGCGAATCAGATAGTCGAAGAACTGTCCCTGAAGGGATACCGCGCACTTGGTGTTGCGAAGTCAATTGATGATACTGACAACCTGCAGTTTATAGGGCTGCTGTCACTGGCTGACCCTCCAAGGCCGGACTCCAGAGATATGATTGAGAGAGCCAGGGAATTAGGAGTAAAGCCAGTGATGCTGACCGGAGACAATATTGCCATAGCTAGAGAAATAGCCCGACAGGTATCCATAGGTGACAGGATTATCCGGATGGAAGAGTTCAGAAAGATGGACGAAGCCGAACAGGTGAAAATGATTGAAGAGTCAGATGGTTTTGCCGAGATATATCCTGAAGACAAATACCGGATAGTCAAGCTGCTTCAGTCCAGAGGCCATATGGTAGGCATGACCGGCGATGGGGTCAACGATGCTCCAGCTTTAAAGCAGGCGGAGATGGGGATAGCGGTAAACAACTCAACGGACGTGGCCAAGGCATCAGCAAGCACGGTCTTAACCGAGCCCGGCGTGGGAGTCATAATCGATGCCATAAAGACAAGCCGGCATATTTACCAGAGGATGCTAACATGGGTCATCAACAAGGTTACCAAGGTCATCCAGGTCATCGGTCTGCTTACGGTCGGCTTTTTCTGGTTTCATGATGTGGTCGTTTCACTGCTGGGCATGGCTTTGCTCATCTTTGCCAACGATTTTGTCACCATGTCTTTGGCAACTGACAACGTAGAATACACAGCGAATCCCAATAAGTGGAATGTACGGAATATCATCTTCGCCTCACTTATCATCGGCGTCTTGCTCGTTGGAGAAGGAGCAATTGCGCTCTTTGTTGGAAGCCACTATTTTAATCTAGCTTTTGACCAGCTACGTACGTTCATTGTGCTGGCGCTCATTTTTGCCAGCCAGTTTAGAGTATATATCGTGAGAGAAAGGCGGTATTTCTGGTCGTCTCGACCGGGAAGAGAGCTACTCGTAGCCACCGTGGCGGCCATCATCGCATTTGCCCTGCTAGGCATGTATGGTTTGATTGTACCTCCAGTGACACCGTTTCAGATGCTATTTGTACTCGTGCTCTCTGCTATATTTACATTCGCCATCGATTACCCCAAGTACCTCGCTTTCCGAAAGTTTGGGCTATGACTTTTTAGGAGACGGAATGCATATTCATCGGCCAGAATGGTAAAAAGATGGAGAGGCCTTTTCGCCCCGGCGCTCTCCTAAGCTTAAGGGTATCAAAGGACGTGGCTCAATTTCCCTTTTCAAGGGTAGCTTCCGTTGCACATTCTAGCGTTTCGTGTCAGGCCTCTACAATAAACAGTTGCAGCCAATGTCAGCTGCTGAGCAAGTCCGGCTCACTGTTTTCTGGCCGGTCAGTCGGCATACCCAGTGTGGTATAATTTGGGTTGAAACCCTGCAGACAGCATTTCGGTTGGTCTTAAGGACCGGTGAGGAGGCACCACTATGGCTCAAATCTCATTTGAACGGCTCTTCAAATCGACTGACTCTGCCCGGGACAAGTTTTTGTCGCGCCTGTTCGGTATTTTCAGCGAGGACATCGTTCGTACGTGGT
>CAZUEB010000169.1:0-3687 GCA_964619115.1 uncultured Dehalococcoidales bacterium | reverse complement strand
CCCCTGGCGATATCTACGCAACACAGGCACCATCGGGCTGGATGGGCAAATCAAGCTATTACAGTCAACAGTGGCTATAGTGGGAGCCGGTGGCTTGGGGGGGACCATAATAGAGCTACTTGCCAGGCAGGGTATAGGTCACCTAATCATCATCGATAACGACCGCTTTGTCGAACAGAATTTGAACAGGCAGTTTATGTCCACGGAGAAAAATCTGGGCGAATACAAGGTTGTTGCCGCTGCAAAAAGAGTCGAGCACATAAATTCAGCAGTCACTGTTGCAGCAATTGTAGAGGGATTAACTGAAGAGAATGCTCATAGACTGCTCAAGGGTGCTAAAATAGTGGCTGATGGGTTGGACAACCTGCCATCGCGCTTCGTGGTCGAAAGCGCATGTCGAGACTTAGGAATTCCCTATGTCTATGGAACGATTGCTGGCTTCGGCGGTCAGCTGATGACTATATTCCCGGGAGATGCCGGGCTTTCTTGTGTCTATGGCTGTCTTGACAGCCTCCCCGAGCAGGGCATCGAAGTGAAAATCGGTAACCCGTCAGCTACGCCGGCGATTATCGCTGCCTTACAGGTTCAGGAAATAGTCAAGATTGTCACAGGAATAGGGAAACCGCTCCGTAACTGTCTTCTCATACTGGATTCGGCAGAAGGCATAGCCGAGAAGATTGACTTAAGGGAGTAACCACACAACTCTCCTCTCCCTCGACGGGAGAGGGTCGGGGTGAGGGTGAATCTTAAACTACAAATCCTAAGCTCCAAATCCTAAACAAATTCAAAGCACCAAATTTCAATTACCAAAACTCATAAGGAACTGTTACCATGAACTCCCTCTCTATCATTGCGAGTCCCTCCAGTCCTTCCAGAATGGAAAGAGGAAGGACGTGGCAATCTCATCCTATGTCCTGTCATTCTGAGCAAAGCGAAGAATCTGACATTTTAATTTTTATTTTCTGATGTGGCTACATAAAATAATCATCAGACTAGGGTATAATATTGCTAATGGCTGGCTTTTGGTCAGTTGTGTTCTTCTTTATCGGCGCTGCCCTGGGCAGCTTTATCAATGTTGTTGCCGATCGTCTACCGGCAGGCAAGTCAATTATTTCACCGCCATCACACTGTTCTGAATGCCAGTACAGAATTCCCGCCGCAGATAACATCCCGATATTCAGCTACCTCTGGCTTAGAGGTCACTGTCACAATTGTGGTGCCACCATACCCAGGCGCCTATTCTGGGTGGAATTGGGCATGGCGATTTTGTTTGTCTTCCTATACTGGCATTACGGTCTTAGCTGGGAACTGGCGCTAGTTGCTTTCTACTGCTGTTTGCTCATAGTATTATTGCTCATTGACCTGGAGCACGGCATATTGCCAAACAAAATAGTTTACCCGGGGATGATTATTGCTATAGTTATAGCTGCGCTGGGTTCCATTTTCGGCTTTGAGCCGAGTAGCATCGCCGATACAGGCTTTCGGCTCTGGATTGTAGATTCAGCCATCGGCGGCGGCATCGGTTTCGGACTGCTGCTCCTGCCAGCCCTTCTCTATCGTGGAGGCATGGGTTGGGGAGATATCAAGCTTGCGGGGTTAATAGGCATCGTCACCGGCTTCCCGTTGGTTTTTATAGCCATGTTTTTAGCCATAATAGGCGGCGGCTTAACGGCTGCTATTTTGCTATTATCTAAATTGAAGAGCCGCAAAGACGCCATACCTTTCGGACCCTTCCTATCCCTAGCCACCATGGCAACGCTGTTCTGGGGCAGCGACCTGTTTAACTGGCTGGTTCCGTCTTAACTCCCATCTCCGAAATCATAGCCCCCAAGAAATACGAAACTCTAAATCCCAAATCCAAAACAATACCAAAATCCAAATACTCTAAATTTCAAGCCTTTATGGTTTTGGTCATTGGGATTTTGTGCTTTGAATTTGTTTGGAGCTTAGAGATTCAGATTTAGAATTTACTTCTGGTCATACTAAAGTATGACTTCTCCTCACCAAAAAGTCTGATGCCGGAGTAGATACTTTTCCCTGCCCAGAACCAGTCGCTCTCTCGATTACAAAGGTAGTTCGCTGGGTTAAACTTAGGTGCAGTCTAAGTACAGCCATTATGAACAGTGAAAAACCCTAACAGATATCTAAAAGACCTAAAAGGAGACTAAAATGCGAGTACTCATCACAGGTGGAGCTGGTCGACTGGGTATAACCGTCTGTAAAGCTTTTTTACATGATGGTTTTCTGGTGAGAACGTTCGACCTGGATACTCCTAATAACAGAAAGAGTGTCAAGAGACTTAACGGTAATGCTGAGGTCATGTGGGGCGACATCACACGACCAGATACAGTTCAGAAAGCCCTGGAAGGAGTTGATGCAGTTGTCCACATGGCTGGCATACTGCCGCCACTGGCATACCAAAAGCCTGAACTGGCTAAGAAGGTCAATGTGGATGGCACCAAAATAATCGTCGACCTGATAAAAGAGAGAGGCGGCAATATTCCTTTCCTGTTCACTTCATCAGTGGCTGCATTTGGTCCTACGCCTGCTGCCAGCCAGCCCCTGTGTCCAGAGAAAACAAAGCCTAATCCCAGGGGGGCATACGGCGAGACCAAGCTCCAGGCTGAAAGCATCATCAAGGAATCGGGAATCGATTATATAATCCTGCGCCTTACCGCAACCATGTATTTGAGCTTCTCAGTAAGTGACCTCAAGCGAATGTTCACCGTCCCGCTGAACAATCGCGTTGAATACTGCCATCCAAACGACACCGCATCGGCGATATTGAACGCCATTAAAAACTTTGACCAGGCAAAGGGAAATATCCTAGTCATCAGCGGCGGACCTGAGCAAAGAATGCTATACAAGGATATGATTCGCGCCATGATGGGCATTATGGGATTGCCGCTACCGCCAGCTCACAAGTTCACTACCGAGCCCTATTACCTGGACTGGTACGATACCACCAAGTCACAGGAGCTTCTCAAATTTCAGCGACATACTTTTGCTGACTATCTTAAGGACTATGCTAAGGAACTAACCAGACAATATGGTGCCGGCTTCTTACCCTTCATGCGCCGCTTCGTCGGTCCTGTCTTTGGGAAAGTAATCGTTCTGTTTTTCTAAAATTTTTTGCCGGGGCTATTGCATCCCTGCTGTCTGTATGATATACTATTGGTTCAGCGAGACCTTTAAGTCAGTCCAGAGAGGCTGGCAAGGGCAATATGAAAAGCGATTTTAGCTTCACAAAGCTTCCGGTTGAGGTTGCTTTTTTAAAAACCTCTTGCCAACTCTGGGCAGGAGGTTTTTCTTATGCCTGAGAGAACCCTAATGTCCACTCAGGACATACACAGAGCTCTGGTTCGTATTGCCCATGAGATTGTAGAGAGAAACAGAGGCGCCAAGGACATCGTACTCGTCGGCATGCAAACCCGGGGAGTCCCATTAGCCAGGCGGCTAGCCGCTACAATACAAGGACTCGAGGAGATTGCCATACCGGTTGGCTCGCTTGACATCAGTCTTTATCGCGACGACCTCTCATCGCTATCTCTTAAGCCCACAGTTCACCGTACCGATATACCCGTAGACGTCGCTGACAAGCAAATAGTGCTAGTTGATGACGTCTTCTACACGGGACGCAGCATTCGCGCAGCCATGGATGCCCTTATAGCTTTGGGACGACCTCAA
>CAZUEB010000168.1:0-3711 GCA_964619115.1 uncultured Dehalococcoidales bacterium | reverse complement strand
CTATTTGAAGAGTAAACCTGATATAATTGAATACATGGACTAATTTACGGGGGTGAGGTCACAGACTCCGGAAACTTCCTGAAAACTAACGTGCCGTTAACACCACCGAAGCCGAAGGAGTTAGAAAGTGCCACCTCCACTATCGCTTTACGTGCTCCGTTAGGCACATAATCCAGGTCGCACTCAGGGTCAGGAAATTCCTGATTTATGGTCGGTGGAATCACTCCAGTAGCTATAGTGCGGAGAGAAAATATGGCTTCAACAGCACCGGCAGCACCCCACATATGCCCAATCGCCGACTTGTTGGAGCTGACAGCCAGCTTCCTGGCATGCTCACCGAATACGCTCTTAATAGCTCTGGTCTCAGACAGGTCGCTAACAACAGTGGAGGTACCATGAGCATTTATGTAATCGACACTTTCAGGCTCTATTCCAGCATCCCTGAGAGCAATCTTGATACATCTAGACGGACCTTCGCCATCTAGCGATGGAGACGTATAGTGAAAAGCATCGCAATTATTGCCAAACCCTATCACTTCTCCATAAATCTTAGCACCCCTTTCCAATGCTGACTCCAAAGCTTCCAATACCACCACGCCACTCCCTTCGCTGGTGACCAATCCATCTCTATCGCCGTCAAAAGGGCGGCTTGCTTTTGCAGGTTCACTGTTCCTCTTGGAGGTTAAGGCACCAAGAAGGTCCAACGATGCTATCATCGATGCTGTGATAGAAGCTTCGGTACCCCCGGCTATCATAACGTCTGCCCACCCGTGCTGAACACACTTAAAAGCCAATCCTATGGCATTAGTGCCAGAGGCACAAGCCTCCATCACAAGGTGGTGAGGACCCTTGGCTCCATATTGAATGGCTATTACCCCGGCTGCTGAATTAGCCGTAGCATTCAGTATCAAAAAAGGCGGCACTTTCTCCAGTTCGCCTTTAACTACAAATCTGCTCGCCGATTCGAAGCTGGTCCAACCTCCAACAGCCGTCCCCATTATTACGCCAACCCTGTCCTCGTTATTTACATCCACCCTGAGCCCGGAATCCTCCACAGCCATTTTTGCCGCCACCATTGCGTACTGAATAAAGGGGTCAAATCGCCTGATAAACTTGCTATCCAGAAAGTCCTGGGGATGAAAGTCTTTTACCTCGCCAGCCACCTGGCATTTAAGTGACTTGGAATCGAATCGGGTGATTATGCCAATGCCTGATTTGCCCTGGCAAAGAGCTTCCCAGCTTTTCTCCACCCCTACACCCAGCGGCGTAATCATGCCTGCACCGGTTACCACAACTCGTCGTCTCATGGCATTCCTTCCTTAATGGCTTGGACAACACCTGTCTGGGCAGCTCTATAAGCTAAATGGATAGCATTCTTGATAGCTTTAGCCTGACTACGTCCATGAGCAACAATGATATTCCCATCTATTCCCAGCAGACATGCTCCGCCATATTCCTTATAGTCCATACGCTCTAACATACAGGCTAGCTGCGAGTATTGAACCAGAGCAATGCCCCTAAGGTCACTGCTAATCTTGAAAGCCTGCTCTGCGCTCATGAGATTCTGAACGACATCACCCAACCCCTCTATCGTTTTGAGTACTACATTCCCGGTAAAGCCGTCGGTAACAATTACGTCGGCTTTTCTCGTGAAAACATCCTGTCCACCCACGTTGCCTATGAAATTCAAATCAGTCTTCTCCAAAAGCTGATAGCTCTCCCTAGCCAAAATACTAGTTTCAATCCTCTCGTCACTACCGTTGAGCAAACCGACCCGTGGTGAATCGATGCCGAGAACACTTCTGGCAAAAAAGTCCCCAAGCTGGGCGAACTGAACCAGGAAATCTGGACGACAGTCCACATTAGCTCCTACATCGATAAGCAGTGACATATTAACAGCATCGATGGGAAACACGCCACAAAGTGCCGGACGCTGGACACCCTCTATTCTTGCCAGATTCAAAAATGCCGCGCTTACCACTGCTCCTGTATTGCCCGCGGAGACAAAAGCGGAGGCAAGCCCGTCGCGCACCATCTCTACCCCTACCACTATAGACGAATCTGGTTTACTACGGACAGCCTGAACTGGAAGCTCGTTGCAACCGATGACGTCGGTCGCCTCAACAATTGTAAGGCTCGGCTCCACTTCATAGCGCCTGACCAGCATATCGAGTGGAGCTCTTATGCCCACAAGGGCAACCTCAACCCCGTACTCCTCGACTGCGGCTGCGGCTCCTTTGACTACTTCATGTGGAGCATAGTCTCCACCGGCGGCATCTACAGCGATTATCATCTGGGCGTCAGGTCCTATTTACCACTAAAAACAGGCGGTCGTTTCTCGATAAAGGCTTTACAACCCTCGTCGAAATCATCTGTGGTTACCAGGAAATCATTCAACTTTCTCTCCAAATCCAGCCCGTCTTCTAAAGAAACACCCATCCCCTGAACCATAGCTTGCTTAGCCGCCCTTACTGCTAACGGCGCCCTGAGACAAAGTGCTTCAGCCATCTGCCTAGCAGCTGGCATCAGTTCGGCAAAAGGAACAACCTTGTTGACTAACCCTATCCGATAGGCTTCCTGGGCACTAATGGGTTTTCCTATAAGGAGAAGTTCGGCAGCCTTGGCTAAGGGTATAGCCCGAGGCAAACGTTGTGTCCCTCCCCATCCCGGGATAAGTCCAAGTGTAACCTCTGGAGTCCCAAAAATGGCTTTTTCCGAAGCTATCCTCAGGTCACAGAACAAAGCTATTTCCAGACCGCCACCGAGGGCTGCACCATTTACAGCCGCAATCATAGGTTTCCAAAGGTTAAGCCCGCGCATAAAACTCAGCGGTCCAGCATTCGGCTTCCCTGTAAACTTCTTCACTTCAGGCAGCATCTTATGTATGTCAGCACCAACCGAAAAAGCTCTGACACCTGTACCGGTAATTATGCCTACCCACAAGCTATCATCATCCCTGAAATCTATAAGCGCCCTATTTAATTCTTTAGCGCCTTCCAAGTCGATGGCATTAAGAGCCTCGGGACGATTCAAGATGAAAACGGCAATCTTGCCTTCCTTTATGTAATCTACCGTCATAATTGGACTACTCTTTTTGAGATGATTTCTCAGATTGTATTGTCTTTTCGACCGTGTTCCTCATCCATTCCCTTCTGTGTTCAATCCACAACTTATCAACCTGTTTATCAATCTCGACATCACCGATATTTATAACCTGCACTGCGGGATTAATACGTTTAATCAAACCAGCGAGCACCTCCCCATGCCCTATCTCGAAAAATGTAGTCACGCCGCCGGCTATCATATTTTCAACGCACTGCTGCCACCGGACACAACGTATGACCTGGTCAACCAACTCCTGCTTTATGGACTGAACATCAAGCAGCATCCGCGCAGTAACATTAGCCACCACCGGGACCAAAGGTTCATGAAAACTGAACTCAGGGATGGCGTTTTTTAAACCATCACATGCCGGTTGCATCAACTGAGAGTGGAAAGCTCCACTTACTTTCAGCGGGATTAGGCGACGAGCACCTTTTTCCTCTGCCAGCCTTCTAAATTTAGTCAGCTTCTCCTCAGCACCACTGACCACAATCTGTCCGGGACAGTTGATATTAGAAATCTCGGTGCCTGTTGAAAGGCAGACTTCCATAACAGCTTCCTCATCAAGCCCCAGCACAGCTACCATCCCACCAGGGCTTACACTACCAG
>CAZUEB010000167.1:0-3712 GCA_964619115.1 uncultured Dehalococcoidales bacterium | reverse complement strand
TAATAATCCGTGGAGGAGAAAATGTATCGCCTCGGGAGGTGGAGGAAACCCTTTGTCAGCATCCAAAGGTTGCTGAGTCAGGGGTTATTGGCATACCTGACAAGACCTATGGCGAAGAGATAAAGGCTTTCGTGGTGCTTAAACATGGAGAGCAAGCTAACGAAGACGAGATAATCGCCTTTTGCAAGAAATACCTGCCGAGCTTCAAGACACCGAAAAAAGTGCAATTCATAGACTCATTGCCCAAGAACCTTCTGGGCAAGTTGCTAAGGGCAGAACTGCGTAACCTGGGGTAATTCCTGACCGATGTCCGTCAAAGACAGACCGAGATGGACGACCACCATGAGTTGCCCAATATGCCTTTCATCCGCAACAATAAGCAGAAGTAATCTTTTCGTATTCAACAAGGTCGGAGTAAAAAACGAGAAACTAAAAAACGACCCCGATGGGATTCGAACCCACGATCTCCACCGTGACAGGGTGGCATGTTAGACCGCTACACCACGGGGCCGCGCCAATGAAGAAGTCTATCAATATGAGACTTACTATGTCAAGCTAGAGTTGAGGCTGCTGCACATCTGCCTTTTATGATACGGCATAGCCAATAAGCTTGTAGGCTAATTTAGCCGCGAGAAAGGCGCAAGCAGCAGTGCCCTCTTTAGGGCATAATTCCACCAGATCAAAACCAATAACATTCTTATGTAAAGTTACCTCCCTAAGCAAATTTACAACTTCATGCCATTGCATCCCGCCTGGTTCTGGGGTACCCACCGCCGGCATAACTGAGGGGTCGAAGACGTCAAGGTCAATGGAAACATAAACATTGTCGCTCAGCGAAGCTATTATGCTCTCCGCCGAAGCCAAAACCGAATTTGGTGTGGACATATAAAAAGGATGCAAGTTATTCTGAGCCAGAAATTGCTGTTCCTCACGGCTCAGGCTCCTTATCCCGACTTGCACAACGTTGCAAAGCTCAAAAATACGGCGCATCACACAAGCATGGCTATATTTAGTTCCCAGGTACTCATCGCGAAGGTCAGCATGCGCATCCAGTTGTAACACGCAAAGGTTATTAAAACTCTCTCTCAGGGCTTGAACCATCCCCAGACTGAGAGAGTGTTCACCTCCAAACATTACTAAGAATTTTGCCTGTTTAGCCAACTCACTGGCTATTTGATAGACCCGGTCAACCATCTTCTCTGGACTATTCAATAAAGGCTGGACTTCAGGCAACGTATGAATTCCAACATTATATATATCTCTATCCAGTTCGATGTCATATAACTCCAGGTATTGCGAAGCGCCGACAATTGCGCGAGGTCCTTCTCGGGTACCACTATGCCACTCAGTGGTACCGTCATAAGGCACTGGCAGAATCACCACCTTTGCAGTTTGTAAATCGGAATAAGGGGACACCAGGCCAGCAAAGTTTTGCGGGGGAGAGAACGAGTCTTCTATGTTTCTCATATTTCAAACTGAGTGGAGTTGAGCCGTATCGGTAGCCTCGGTAAGGTCATCTGCATTCCAATCTCGGTTGATAAGACGACTTGACAATCTGGTTAGTTTAAACCTATCTTTGAAGTCACTGATTACCTGCTCGGCATTGAAATCCTTGCAAGAGAAAACGTCAATGTTGATATAACGACGTTCGACAAAAGTATGAACGCTGATATGGCTTTCGGCGATGAAGACGAATCCAGAGATTCCCCAATCGTCAGGTTTAGAACCGATGTATCTAAAAACAAGCGGAGTAGAAATCTTTGTCATCCCAATACGGGCAGGATAAGTATCTAACAACTGATATATAAATTGCTCATCATCCATCAGTTTTGGATTGTCTCCGTAGCCATCGATAACCAGATGCATATTTCCCCCTAAAGCAAGATTTTCCTCAGTTCGAAAAGTGCCGATGTGACCGCCCTTTGTTTTACCTGTAAGCGATTGCCGGGATAGTTTCTAGCAAAACTCTGCCTGCGCTGCCCATCATCGAGCCCAATAAAGATGGTACCTATTGATTGTCCTTCAATTTCCGCAGGCCCCATAACTCCAGTTAGACTAATGCCAATCGATGCCCCCAGCTTTTCTCTAGCTATTCTTGCCATAGCCTCAGCCACCTGATTACTGATAGTACCATAGCGGGATACAAGCTGTTTACTAAGACCAAAAGCTGCCCTGGACTCATCGGTATAAGCAACCAGGCCTCCTTTAAAGTATTTCGAGCTCCCTGGAACATTTGTGATGACATTAGCCAGAAAACCACCAGTGTAAGATTCCATAGTAGCCAGACTCAGTCCTTTTACTGTAAGCAAAGCGCCAGCAATGCTCTCGAGAGTATCAGAATCCACCCCCCATATATAATCACCTAAAATTGCCCTGAGATCATTCTCCCGTCGTGCAATAAGCTCTTGCGCTTTGACTTCGGTTTGTGTCTTAGCCGTGATGCGTAGATAAATGCCATCAACTTTAGCGTACGTGCCCAAACTCGGGTTTGTGACGGGAAGGAAAGGACCTGCTCGTTCGTCTACTTCAGCCTCAGTAAGACCAAAAGTCTTAAGCGTTTTAGAAACTATGACAGCATCGGTTATTCTCCGTTGCAGCCTGGGTATTATTTCTTTTGTCCACATCAATTTCATCTCGCGCGGTGGACCGGGCATTGTGATAATCACCCTGCTATCACGTTCCACCCACCAACCGGGCGCAGTACCTCGAGGATTCTGGATAATTTCTGCCGAGGGAATGACTGACGCTTGCTTGATATTACTTGGCGGCATTTCTATCTTGTAATATCTGAACATCTCCTCAAACTTTTGAACCAAATTTTGGTCAATGGTAATTACTTCGCCGAGAAATTCTGCGATAGCTTCGCGAGTGATATCATCTTGTGTAGGTCCTAAACCGCCAGTGGTAATAATGATGTCGGACCTTCGCCATGCCTGCTCCAGGGTCTCAATCAACCTTTGCCTGTTATCACCAACTGTGGATATGAAATTAAGGTCCAGGCCGAGCAGGGGCAGTTGGCTGGCAAGATAAGCAGAGTTGGTATCAGTTATCTCCCCCAAAAGGAGTTCAGTGCCAATTGAGATTATCTCTGTCTTCATCTTGAACAATGCTCACGAGGTCAGCATTTGATTGTCGAGATTCCTAAATATTTTTCTACCAGTGCCATAGCGCAGTATTTTCCACACATACTACAAGTTTGCCCTGTGGTACTATGTTTATTATGAACCAGCCGGGCATTTTCTGGGTCCAGCGACAATTCAACTTGTAGTCCCCAATCAAGATTTTTCCTAGCCATAGACATTTTCCTGTCCCACTCGCTTGCTCTTTTTTTACCCCTGGCGACGTCGGCAGCGTGGGCAGCAATACGCGAAGCTATCACACCTATTTTTACATCTTCAACATCTGGTAACGAGAGATGTTCTGCGGGTGTGACATAGCACAGAAAATCAGCCCCTGAGGTGGCAGCAATAGCACCACCGATAGCAGCAGTAATATGGTCATATCCTGCAGCAATATCAGTTACCAGAGGGCCAAGGACGTAAAATGGAGCTCCATGACAAAGGCTTTTCTCTAATTGAACGTTGGTGGCAATTTGATCTAGTGGTAGATGCCCTGGCCCCTCTACCATTGTTTGCACGCCAGCTTCCCTGGCTCGTTCTACCAGCTCACCTAGAGTAATAAGTTCTTCAACCTGAGCCCGGTCAGTAGCATC
>CAZUEB010000166.1:0-3727 GCA_964619115.1 uncultured Dehalococcoidales bacterium | reverse complement strand
GTCTGTGCCGTGATTTCATTCTTGATGAGGTCGGCTCCAATCAGGCTGCCGACCAGATATCTGCCGGAGCCGGTAACGCCGGCGCCAGCTATTTTGACTTGACCCGCACCGTAGCGGAGCAGGTTTCTAAATACCTCCTTTATGGCATCGATAGGTCGTCCTGCGGTCATAAGATAATGCTTTGCCAGCACGTTCTTGCCCGATTCATCCATTATCACCGCCTTGGTGCTGGTGGAGCCGACGTCAACACCGAGATACCCGGTGCACGGCTCGGTTACGCGCAGGTCTGCCCCGTCTGATTTGAGCGATACAACCTCGAGCGGGGGCATCTGATAATAGCGCTGGGCGATATCCACTTCAGGCAGGGTTATAGAGCCAGGCTTTTTGCCTGTGGAAAGCAGCGCCGCGCCGATGGCGGCGAGATGCGTATAGTTTTCAGGTATGATTACACTCGTGGCATGCCCGTTCCTGGCGGAAACCACCTCTTCCAGCGCCTTCACTATGGCACGGTTGGCAGCCACACCGCCAACAAAATATAAAGGCTCCTGAAAAGCCCCCTTTTTGATTGAGGCGACCATTCGAGCGACGCTTTCGCACAGCGCATACAACATGGATTCGACCGGAACCCCCTTCTGCTGCAGGTGAATCAGGTCTGTCTTGGCGAATACGCTGCACCGGGCGGCTATACGGGGCGGGCTGTCCTGGCATTTCAACGCCAGGCTGGATAAGTCGTCCATGCTGATGCCGAGCCGGTACGCCTGCTGCTCCATGAAACGCCCGGTGCCGGCGGCACAGAGTGGATTCGATGACAGCCGCCACGGTTTTTTTAACCCATCTTCAAGCTCGATGACCAGCGAGCTCTGACCGCCTATCTGCACGATTGTCCTGGCGTCAGGATGGTAATGAAGCAGCCCGGCAGCAATGGACAGGGGACTGCCGTACTCCGCCCAGTTCATCTCCTTTGGGATTACGGCTACTCCAGAGCCTGAGACCCCGGCAGAAGCAACATCTTCGAGGTTGAACTCATGAGATAGCCTGGAGATAAGCGAGCGCAGTGCAGCCCTGGGGCTTGATATCACCTTTTCGGTGTCAAGCCGGAGCAGTGTGCCGCGCTCATCGACAAGCGCCAGCTTGGCATTCACAGAGCCGATATCTACACCTAGAAGATAAGACATTCTCATCTGCTACCCGACTGCAGCGCGTTTTTCAGAATGTTTCGACAGGAACTCAAGGAGCATGGCATTAAACTCCTCTGCCTGCTCCCTGGGCGCAGAATGCCGCGCGTTGCTTATCACTACGAGCTGTGCATCGGACATTTTCGACGCATACCCCGCCTTAACGGATACCGGCACAAAGTCCGCATCGCTGGCAATCATCAGTGTGGGGCAGTTTATAGCGCCAAGTCGGTCGGCGACGCTCCATTTTACCAGCGCCCCGAAGGCATTGGCATAAGCCAGCTTATTGTTCACTGCCATACGCTGGATTACAGATTGGGGCGGACCTTTCCGGTCGGGCGCCAGCACCGGTTGTTTAACGCCATTTTGCTCCTTATTACGCATTCCGTTGAAGGGAAGAAAGAACATGTGCTTGAAACATTCTACGCCGTCGTTGAATGTCCGTATCGAGCCTTCGGGAAGGCAATTCACAGCCACCAGGCTGGTGACCATTTCCGGTACGTCAACTGCAAGTTGAAAACCGACCATGCCTCCCATGGAGAATCCGACTACATGTGCCGAGTCGATTCCAAGCGCCCTCATCAGCTCCACGGCATCGGCGGCAAACAGCTTAATGCTGTAAGGTTCACGAAGCGGCCTGTCGGAACGCCCGTGTCCGCGAACATCGAACGTAATCACACGGTAGTGCCGGGCAAAGAAGGGAACCTGTTTTTTCCAGCTCCGGCTGCTTGAAGCCAGTCCGTGAATGAACAGCAGTGGCTCACCCTGCCCGGTCACCTCATAGTAGATACCGGTGTTATTGACACGCAGTTTTGGCATGACAGTTTATCCGTAATATTTTGCTGCAAGCGGCTAAAGGATGCAAGTTTTTGTACTCATCCGGTAGGCTGGTGACACCTTTTTGATTTTGAGGGTGCAGCTATAGCTTCCAGCTATCTTTCATTCCCCCTCACTCTAACTCTCTCCCTCCAGGGGGAGGATTAAGGTGAGGGTGAAAAAGTATAACTATCCTTGAGTTTGAGAAAAGGAGGACATTCTCTGGTAGAGCTGCCCCATGAGTCCACTTGCCTTCCCCACACCGTCGGCTAAACGGGCGAAATTTGCCTCGGTCGGTATTGTTTGCCCACCCGCAGTGACAAAATCCGCTGCTGTCTCACCAACCTTAACACAAACTGCAAGCAATTGTTCAAATGTTTTCTTTGCCTCCTGCAGCTCTTTCTCCCTGGGCTTAGGCAGTTTCTTGGCATGCTGCAGCATGGGGCGCAGCTTCAACCCTTCCATCAAGTCCAATGGAGAAGCCGGCAGACCGTCAGGACTTTTGGTGACAACAGCGCTGATAAAAGGCAGAGCCTGTTCATAAAGCAGCACGAATTCTCGCGAACGCTCGTCTTCGCCTGTTTTTTTCTTTCCCGGTTGCTCCAACTTCGGACCTTGCGGTTTCTTCGCAAGCACAGCAGCCGATATGGGTTTCTCACCACGCTTCTCCCAGCAATTACGGCATATAGGATGAGTACCGGTCACATAATTGCATTGACTGCAAACATACTGTCCACATCGGGAACACGAATTGACTGCATCAGCCTCCGGATGGTAAAAGCACTTCAGCACAGCCCCGGTATCATCCAGCAATATTGGTACATTCGGCATCGGCTGACTGCTTACAGTCTCTGTCACCTGCGCGGCTGCGGTGGCTGCGGCAATTGCGGCAGGGATTTCCTCAGGTGACTCCTCGATGGTTCCCTCAGGAGCTTCCTCTAGAGCTTCAGCAGGTGATTCCTCAATGGCTTCTGCAGGAACTTCCTCCTGGATTGCTGCGGCAGCTGCAATAGCTTCTACAGGAAGCTTATCACTGGGTTCCGCAGGAGCTTCCGAGGTGACTTTTTCTTGAGCGTCTGCGGCAGGGGCTTCTACAGGAACTTCATCCACGGCTTTTTCCTGGACTTCTACGGGTGGAGTTGCAGGGATTTCTCCGCCGGCAGGGTTAACATCACTAGCATCTTCAGCATACCTGTAATCAAGCTCTTTGTACTGTCGGTCGTAAGGCGTGCCTAACTGCCCAGTATCTTGCCATCGGTCAGCCTCTAATTCCCTTACAAAATCAGCATCGTAGCCGACTGATTGATTCTCTAAGAGAAACAAGATTATAATACCAGCAATGAAACCCAATCCTCCCAAGAGCCTGCCGAAATCACTATTAAAAAAGGTCACTATGAAAGTAAAAACAAATGGACCTATTATCAATATTAGAAACCACTTGCTTCTCCCCTTCCTGCCAAGATGCCACCACACCACAAACATAAAAAATATAGCCAGAGCCAAATTAACGACGGCACTGATAAGGGCTAATGGTAATAATACACCCAGCACATTTTCCATAACGAATTCCGGGTTTTCACGCATTATAGGAAAATAGCTACCAAAAAAGGATAACGCTATCAGGGCAATAATAAAATTCAAAGTAAAGGGAAGAGGAATCCAGGCCAGAAAAAGACTCCAGTTAAGATGCCTTTCAAACCAGTTCACCACAAACCTCCTGAGCGTTCTATCGCTGG
>CAZUEB010000165.1:0-3744 GCA_964619115.1 uncultured Dehalococcoidales bacterium | reverse complement strand
ACACTAGGTATTAGACGAACACAAATGTCACCAGGCATAACTGCTAGCAATATCATTCTTGAAATACGAAATCTAGATGAAAACGATGTAGATTCGGAGGGCGCCTGGGTAAAAAATCCGACAGGCATTGATGCAGCTATTAAGACCTTATTTCCTGAGCCAATAGAAATTGGCGCGATGGAGGACGCGATTGAAGATATAGGAAAATCTAAATCAAGCTCTACTATTGGGAAATTGATAGCGGAAATAATGCAGCCTATCGAGCAGCAATACGGTGCGGAGATGCGTAAAACGCTAGATGGGATTAAGCAACGGCTTGAGGCAGATGGAACTGATAGAGCACCTGAACTCAATCAGTTTGATGAAGGTGCAAATGAAAAACTAAAAGATATTTTCCCGGGAATAAGAATTCGCCTCCACGTACCTACTCCTGAAATAAGGACACTTTTCAAAGATGGAACTATTCGAGTATTCGAAGAAGGCGAGAATAATGGGAGAGAGATAGCTCAAGTCGGGCATGGAGCACAACGCTCCATTCAGATGGCGTTGGTACGATACCTTGCGGAGATGAAAGCGGCGACTAGTGCCCCACTGGTAGCTAGGACACTCCTTCTAATTGATGAGCCGGAATTGTATCTTCATCCTCAGGCCATCGAACAGGTTCGTCTTGCTTTGAAGACCTTAGCAATGAAAGGTTACCAAGTCATCTTCGCAACGCATTCTCCACAAATGATAGATAAGGCGGACATAGGGAATACGCTTATCATATGTAAAACAATTGGGAGGGGCACCCATGCACGGAAACGTCTTTCAGATGCAGTCAATGAAACAATCCAGGATGCGCCGAGTCAGGTGCGAATTCTGTTTGAACTGAGTAATTTAAGCAAGATTCTGTTTTCAGATCATGTGTTGATAGTTGAAGGTGCTACGGAAGAGAAGCTATTACCAGTTATTTTTCATCGTATAAAAGGTTACACTCTGAGCGCTAGGAGAATAGCCCTTGTGCGAATTGATGGATCGGGAAATATAGTAAAGGCAATGCGCATTCTTGATGCCATAGGTATCCCAACAAAAGCTTTAGTGGATTTAGATTATGCTTTCAGAGATGCTAGGAAAGCAGGATTATTGGATGGAAATGATACGGATATAAATGCATGTTGTGCCTACTGCTCGAGCGTATCGCAAAAGTGTGGATTCACACTGGCCGAAGATGGATTCCCCAAATCTAATGAAATCATGAATGCTAGTGTGGCGTTCGCGGTACTAGCTACACATAAAGATTTAGAAGACAATATACTTATGATTCATAACAAACTGAAAGAAAGGAATGTGTGGTTGTGGAAAAAAGGTACGTTTGAAGATCATCTAGGTATAGTTGGAAAAGGAGAAAGCGCTTGGGCTCAATGTGCACAAGACATCCAACAAAATGGATGCGAAATATCTATAGCTGACTATGCAGGAATAGAAGGACTTGTTGACTGGATAGATACTGAATAGCCATAAACGACTATAATAATCTATGTGGAAATGGCTTATATTTAACAGATTTATTTTGCGCTACTAAGGGGTAAGCACTTATGGGATTCTAGGGAGGGGAAGTAAGATATGATTCGTTTTCTTCATACAAGCGACTGGCAGCTCGGCATGACTCGTTATTTTTTATCGGAGGGACCTCAAGAACGTTATAATCAGTCACGTTTTGATGCAATCCGCACCCTTGGAAAGATCGCAAAGGAAGCGAATTGCCAGTTCATGGCTGTCTGCGGAGATGTATTTGAATCCAATCAAGTGGATCGAAAGACGATTGCGCGTGCACTTGAGGCTCTCAAGGAAGTCCCTGTTCCTGTGTGGATTATACCCGGCAACCACGATCCCCTGAATGAGGCCTCGGTATTTCTTTCAAGTAGCTTTATCCAAGGAAAACCAAATCATATTGAGGTGATTACTGATGTATCACCAATTCAAATTGGGGAAAACCTCGAGCTGGTGGGTGCTCCGTGGCTATCAAAGCGCATGGACGTGAATCCATTTTATAAAGCGATCGCACCCCTTGAACCAGTGACTGGTGTCACCCGGATAATTATGGCACACGGTATTATCGATTCGTTTACTCCCAAAAAGGATGATCCTTTGATACTTTCGGCTGAGAGTCTTGAGCATGTCATTAATGAGAAAAAATCATCTTTCATAGCATTAGGTGACCGACATACACGCACCAAGATCGGTGCTGGCGAGCGTATCTGGTATTCAGGTACACCAGAGGTCACAGATTTTGGCGAAGAAGATGCTGGTTATGCCCAAATTGTTGAATTGGATTGTGATAAGGTGAAAGTGACACCAGCCCAAGTTGGCCAGTGGCGCTTTGTCGAAAAGAATCGTGTTGATATTAATAGTATTGAGGACATCGAGACATTGCGACATATGCTAGAAGAGCTGGATAAGAAAGAACGTACGGTCGTTAAACTGAACTTGGTAGGCTCTATTTCCCTAACTAAGGAAGCGACATTAAGGCAATCGTTGGATACTATTAGCGAGGTATTCGCAAGTTGCCAGATAAATGATAAAGATTTGCTGGTTGTGCCGGATGATGCCGATTTTTCCGACCTTGGCTTTTCCGGATTCATCGAATCGACTATTACGCAGCTGAGGGAGAAGATGGAAGGGAATGAATCTGAAAAGGGAATTGCCCGCGAAGCACTTATGTTACTAGTCCGACTGCGTGGGGGTGCGGTATGAGATATATCCATTTGCGAATTGCTAATTACAGGGGTGTTTCAGAGGCTGACGTAGACTTTGCCGAAACTGGTATCACTGTAGTACGAGGTCCCAATGAGGTCGGGAAAACCAGCTTGGGGGAGGCCATATGGCTTCTATTTGAATACCCCGATTCCAGTAAAAACCAGGACATCTGTGCGATAAGGCCAGTTCATCGAGATGAGGGGCCAGAGATTGAATTGGAGGCAGAGAGTGGTCCCTACCGTTTCATTTACTCTAAGCGTTATTTTAAGAAACCGGAGACCAAGCTTACTATCATCAAGCCAAAGGCCGAAAGCCTCACTAGCAGGCCAGCCCATGAACGTGCGAAAGCATTACTCCAAGATACGCTGGATATCGATTTGTGGAAGGCTTTGAGCGTAAGACAAGGCGCGGAGATCAATCAGCCAATATTGAAAGGTCAGACTTGGCTTTCTGAAGCGCTGGATCAGGCAGCAGGTGGACATTCTATTGACCAACGATCTGAAAGCCTCTTCGAAGCTGTTCATCAGGAATACTTGAAATATTTTACTGAGAATGGCGCAGATAAAAAGGAGATACTAGAACATCGTAAAGTATTAGCTAATTGTCAATCTGATGTTCAAAGGATTGAAAAAGCAATGCAAGAATTGGAGCATGACATTGATCTTGCCGTTGGGCTTAAGCGAGAGTTAGGTCAACTCAAATACTCCGAGCAAGAAATTGTGAGGGATATGGAGAGACGCTCTGCCAAACTCGCACAAGTATCCCAATTAGAATTGTCTCTTTCAGATGCAAAATTGAAGCTTCAATTAGCTAAAGAGGCAGAAAAGTCAGCACGCGTTGAAAAAAACGACCGAGCAAAGCTCATTAGAACTATGACACTTGCGTTGAATGCAACTAATGAAATGGACGAATCCTGCAAATCGGGCTTAATTTCACTGAGTCAAGCTAATAAGGAGCTGAAAAAGGCACAGGATGCCTTTTCTGACACTGAAGGAAAAAAGAAAG
>CAZUEB010000164.1:0-3745 GCA_964619115.1 uncultured Dehalococcoidales bacterium | reverse complement strand
CGTCGGGCTCATAACCCGAAGGTCGTTGGTTCAAATCCAACCCCCGCTACCAAGACACAATGGGCGGAGCATTATTGCTCTGCCCTTTCTTTTGACTTGCCAGTCGGTCGCAGGGTAAAACGCTGCCGAGCTCACCAACTCATTCGCTTGCCTTGTAGCATATGGTAAAATATGACGTTATTATACCTTGACATGCAATACCCAATACTGGAGATAACCATGAAACAGTGGTATGAAGAGTTATTCGAGAACTACGGACAAAAATATGATAGTGAGATTTTTACTCAAGGAACAGCTGGAGAATGTGATTTTATCGAGGGGGAGACCGGCTTTAACAAATCCATAAGAATTCTGGACATTGGATGTGGGACAGGACGGCACTCAATTGAATTATCAAGACGAGGTTACAATATTACAGGGATAGATTTGTCTGACTCGCAGCTTGCACGAGCAAGAGAGAAGGCAGAAATAAAGGGACTCAAAATTGATTTCTTTAAACACGATGCGAGAGATTTACCTTTCAATAGTGAGTTCGACCTCGTGATAATGCTTTGCGAAGGCGCCTTTCCATTGATGGAAACCGATGAGATGAATTATGAGATATTGAAGAACGCAACAAAATCGCTAAAAGAACACGGGAAGCTGATTTTCACGACGCTTAACGGACTCTTTCCCTTGTATCATTCAGTTGAAGAGTTTTGCGCCTCTAACTCAGATGTTGGCAATGCTTCTTACAGGAGCAACACATTTGATTTAATGACATTTCGTGATTACAACATAACAGAGTTTGAAGACGACGATGGCAATAAAAAGGAATTACACTGTAATGAAAGATACTATGTACCGAGTGAAATCTCGTGGCTGTTGAAAACGTTGGGCTATATAAAAATTGAAATCTTTGGCGCAAAGCTCGGCGCTTTTTCTAGAAACGATAAGCTAACCACCGAAGATTTTGAAATGTTGGTCATAGCTGAAAAATGATGAGGATGAAATACGCCGAGGCATGGCTATTGTTGAGGATGTTTCTGATAGCGAGTATTAAGGGGATTCTTGCTGGGTCACTTTAACTCAAATCGTATAGTCAGCTAAGGCGACCCTAACCGACGACAAAGGACTTGTACATCCAGTTGATACCTGGCAATTTATTGCTAACTGAAACATATATTTTTTGAATTTAGGCTTCCTGGGCGCGGTCCTGATATAAATAGAATCCTGCCCTCATCGGCTTTCAATGGGGCAGCACATACACGAATTGTCAACTACCCCGCCTCTCGTTCTTTTCAAATCCAACCCCCGCTACCAATTCTTGAAGCTAAAATGCCTCTGATCAGCAATTGAAAAACAGGGGCATTTTCATTTTAGCTAACCAAACTTTTCAACAGCCTCATTTTCACGCTTGGGGGGGCAGACCAGTTTGTTAGCCGTAAAATCTCGTAGATAGAGTTTTCTGGTTGAAAGATGGACTGGTGGAGAGGAATGAATTGACCGCTGTCTCCACCAGTCGGGCTGAACCGTGATTAAATTACCTTAACCAGCAGCAGGGTGATATCATCGAACTGAGGTTGTCCTTCACTGTAGTTAATAACCTCTTTCTCGATTATTTGAATAATTTCTTGGGCTGATAGGTAGTAGTTCTCCTCAACTATCTGGGAAATCCTTTCGCGGCCAAACATCTCATTTTTACGGTTAACCGCTTCGGTTACTCCGTCAGTATAAAGTATCAAGATATCCCCTGAATGAAGGACGAGCTCTTTCTCCTCAAATTCGATATCGGGCACGACCCCCAGGGCTACGCCCTTGGCAGCCAGCATAGTAATTTCTACCGGGCTTTTGCCCTGTACCAAGGGGGGATTATGTCCAGCATTGACATAAGTCAGGGTTTTCCGCACCGGATCAAGCACACCATAGAATAGAGTGACGAACATATTAGCCCGATCGTCTTCGGAAATCATATCGTTGGTTCGGCGGACGGTTGCTGCAGGGGTTGTACTGCCTGTCGTGTTAGCCCGGATCAAAGTGCGGGACAGCGCCATAAAGAGGGCTGCCGGGACGCCTTTCCCTGAGACATCGGCAATAACCAGTCCCCATTTATTCAGGTCTACTGGAATATAATCATAAAAATCACCACCAACTTCAAGGGCTGGCGTATTCAACCCGGCCACATCAAAGCCTTCTATCTTAGGTGCGGATTCAGGCAGGAAGGTCTGCTGGATGCCTTTGGCGATTTCCAATTCCTTCTCTACCCTTTCCTTCTCTGCGGTGGTCCGGCGTAGATCCTCTATGTATGATTTCAAGTCTTCTGCCATCTTGTTGAATGAACGTGCTAGGACACCTACCTCATCCTCGGTTTCTACTTCAACCATTTGGCTGAGGTCACCTTGCCCCATAATCTGGACGGCGGTTGTGAGTTTGCGAATAGGGCGAGTAATACTGTTACTGAGTATAAAAGAAATCAAAATACCAACTACTATCACAACCAGTGAAACTAATATGCTGCGCAGGATGGTGTTCCGGATAGCAACCTGTACATTTTCAGTTGTCAGATATACCAAGATAGTTGCCTGCACATCCCCATTACTGTTTAGCATAGGGGTAGCAACACGCAGAATGTTCGATTTCAGAGCTGAGCGCATCTCTCTTGAGGATATAGCTTCGTCCAGAAGCTTTAGATCCTCTCCGCTCAAACTTGCGCCTATGCCGCTTACCGGCTGACTGCTAGCGGCAATATCGTTTTTTTGACTATCCAGTATCCTGATAGCAGCTACATTGGCTTGACCAGTTAGCTCATCTACCAGCTTCTGGATATTCACATCTTTGCTAAGCTCATCTAGGATATTAGCTTCATATCCCACCTGCACGATACGCGGCTTGTCAATTCCAGAAACTCCTACATACTTGAAAAGCCCGGGGTCTATCTCTCTTTTTTGTGCTTGCTGTATTACCACACCGTTTTCCTCTCCCAATAACCGGAAGAAGATATAAGCTTGAGGCTGTACAGAAGGATCGGGGACAAAGGTGAAGTCTATGTCTGTATTGGTAAGATAAGCTCTGCCTGACTCATCCGTAATCCAGAACTCATCCAGGACTGTGTTATCAATGATATCCTTCAGGATAGCCTTTATTTCTTCAGGAGACATACCAGCGCGCCCTACGGCGACAGCTACCAATTGGGCAGTAATCCTGGCTTCGACTACCATCTGTTCACCGAGCACATTCTCAACCTGGCCGGGCACCCGCTCAGCGAACATACTGCTCTGGGCTAAAACCTGGGAAATGGCTTGTCCATCCTGTTCAGTCTGTGCCAGCATAGACCGGGTCGTACTAGTTACAGTGAAAAATGATATAGCGATTACAGTAAGAACCAGCAGACTAATAATAGATAATAAGAATTTGTTCTGAAGTCTCATCGTTTAACTTGAAAATATAGCAACCTTTGACCCGCTCCCAACAATTATACCACTTGTTAAGTTAGTCCCATAAGCATAATAGCCTCAATAGAGCAAGCCCCCTTCTCCCCACGGTACCACAAAAGCCTCGCGGGGGCTCCGGCAGCCGCCGCTGTGGGACAGGCCCAAAGGACAAAAAATGAATTGGGGTGCAGATGGTAACTCTATATACATAAGCTTTACTTTTTAGACATGGGTGGGTAGCCATGAAATTCACCCGGTTCGCCTTCGTATAAAAAGACCTCCTCGATTTTTACATTAAAAAGATTGGCGATACGGAAAGCAAGCGGCAGGGAAGG
>CAZUEB010000163.1:0-3747 GCA_964619115.1 uncultured Dehalococcoidales bacterium | reverse complement strand
TCACAGTTTGAGTTGGTGCTATTGGCTGAGGCTTCATAACCGGCGGCACAATTTTGCGTTTGCCAGATTCTTTCGGTGCTTTGGCTAACGGTTCCTGGGGGGCTGGCACATCCTCTCTCTTTGTTGCAAGAGGCTCTGGCGTGATTTCTTGTGGGGCGGGCTTTTTCGGAGTGGACTTGCCTCCTCTGGCTGTTGGTCCGATTGTTGGTCCGACTGGGGCTCCACAGCGATAACAGAACTGGTCGTCACTGTCTACTTCATGTCCGCATTTCCTGCAGAACGGCATAGTCCCACCTCCTTGGAGTTTAAGTCTGGATTCCCCATTTCAACTCACAATTAAGTGTCAGTATCCTTAATGGCTCTTGGCGCAAATTATAGACCATAATATGTGGTTTGCCAAGACTTCTACCACTGCCATTCCGAGCGCAGAGAAGAATCTCATGTAGCTCAGGATAAACTCCGCGCAGAAACATGGTGGTTTCCTCCAGGTGAAGGCAAAAGTTTGTTGATTCGCCCTCACTCTAACTCTCTCCCTCAGGGGGAGAGGGGACATTTATTTTGTTTCATTTCTTCTCCCTTGATGGGAGAGGACTAAGGTGAGGGTGCATCCTGCAAGGTGTCAGCTATAGGCAGAGCATCTGGCAAAAGTGCTATACTGAACGCCTACAGCTTTGCAGAAAGGCGACTATAGGTGGCAGAGCGAAAACGCATCTTCGGCCTTAACCCCAACGTATTCTTTCTGGGGCTGGTGAGTTTTCTCACCGATGTCAGCAGCGAGATGATTTTCACCCTCCTCCCCCTTTTTCTGGTCAATGTTCTGGGAGCGGCTGCTGTCATCATTGGTTTCATTGAAGGAGTCGCCGAAAGCACAGCCTCTTTGCTCAAATTTTTCAGCGGCTGGCTCAGCGACAGGCTGGGTAAGCGTAAATCCTTAGCCTTTATCGGCTATGGATTGTCTACGTTAGCCAAGCCATTTATGTATATAGCCACGACATGGGGGTTGGTGCTGGGGGTGAGATTTGCCGACAGATTTGGCAAGGGGCTACGCACGGCACCACGGGACGCACTGGTAGCCGACTCTGTGTCGGCCGGGCAGCGGGGCAAAGCCTTTGGATTTCACCGGGCTATGGATACCTCTGGTGCTGCATTGGGGCTTGTTGCTGCCGCCATTGTTGTCTTCTTTCTGCAGAGCGGTACGCTGGAGTTGATTCAAGGCACTTACCAGTGGCTGGTGCTGATTGGCATTATCCCGGCGGTGCTGTCGCTGTTTGTGTTCTTCTTTATCCGCGAAGCCAGTAGAAGTTCAGATCTGCAGAGCCAATCTGAGTGTTTGCCAAAAAGCTCTCAGGATGCTAACACTGGCTTTGACAAGCGCTTCAAGATTTTTCTAGGCATAGTGTTTTTATTTACTTTAGGTAATTCAAGCGATGCCTTCCTCATTCTGCGGGCGCAGAACCTGGGCAATCCTGTCCTCTATATACTATTGATGCTCATACTGTTTAATGTGGTCTACGCAACCGTTTCGATACCTTCCGGGATATTGTCAGACAGGCTGGGCAGGCGACGAATCATAGTTCTGGGTTGGCTGGTATACGCTCTCGCTTATCTTGGTTTTGCCGTGGCATCTGCGTCGTGGCAGATATGGCTGCTTTTTGCCCTCTATGGAGTCTACTATGGGCTTGCCGAGGGTGTGGCTCGAGCTTTTGTGGCTGATTTAGTGCCTGAGGACAGGTGTGGCACAGCCTATGGTCTTTTCCACGGTGTAGTCGGCATTACTCTTTTGCCGGCTAGTATAATTGCAGGCTGGCTGTGGCAGTCAGTCAGTCCGGCGGCGCCCTTCTATTTCGGAGCCGGTCTGGCGTTCCTGGCGATGATTGGATTGCTGGCTCTGGTCCGCGAGTGATTTCATTCCAGCAGAATATTGTCTATGAGCCTGGTCTTGCCGAATCTAACTGCCAGGGAGGCGAGTGCTAGTTTGTCTATTTCTGCCAATTCTTCCAGAGTTTCGGCATCGGCAATGCTGACGTACTCGATTTTGGCTAGCGGCTCTTTGTTGATAAGGGCGGTCATCTTTTGACGTATGGTGTCAGCGTTCTTCTCGCCTTTTTCCTGTAGATTTCGGGCTAAGGTAAGAGCTTTAAACAAGACGGTAGCTGCCTGGCGCTCCTGAGGATTGAGGTAAACGTTGCGGCTGCTCATTGCCAGTCCGTCGCTCTCTCGAACCGTAGGCGCAACTATCACTTCTAAATTCATATTGAGGTCAGCCACCATCTTCTTAATGACCAGTGCCTGCTGGGCATCTTTTTGACCGAAGTAGGCTCGGGTGGGCTCGACGATATTAAAGAGCTTGGCGACTACTGCAGTCACCCCCTTGAAGTGCCCCGGACGGCATGCCCCTTCGAGCCGGTCTGTAACCTTTTCCACCTCAACCCAGCTATTAAATCCTTCAGGGTACATCTCCTCAGCCGTGGGTATGAAGACGATGTCTGTCTTCTCTTTTCTTAGCATGGCCAGGTCACGCTCTGTGTCGCGGGGATAAGCTTTAAAGTCCTCGGTGGGACCGAACTGGGTGGGATTGACAAAGATGCTGGCTACGACAATTGAGTTTTCAACTCGGGCTTGCTTGACCAGAGCCAAATGTCCATCGTGAAGATAGCCCATGGTGGGGACAAAGCCTACGGAGCCGAGGCTTTTCATCCTGAGGGCTTTCATTTCAGCGATGGTTCGGGCTATTCGCATGGCTGTTCAGGCACGGGCTAGTTCTTCGAGCAAACTTTCATCTATAGTCGAGCTATGTTCGGCGGCAGGGAATTTACCTGCTTTGACTTCGTTGACATAATCTGCAAGGGCAATCTTTATTTCGCCTGCCAGTTTGGCAAACTGCTTGGCATGCTTGGGCACAAAGTCGGAGAACAGTCCCAGCAGGTCGCTGATTACCTGCACCTGACCATCGCAGTCAGGACCGGCGCCGATGCCGATGGTGGGGATGCCTATCTTCTGTGTAATTAGTTTGGATAGCGGTGCTGGCACAAGTTCGAGTACGACAGCAAAGGCGCCAGCTTGTTCTAGAGCTCGAGCGTCCTGCAATAATCTCTCGGCGGCTTCAGGAGTTTTGCCCTGTACCCTGTGGCCGCCCAGTTGATGTACGGATTGTGGTGTTAAGCCGATGTGGCCCATGACAGGGATTCCGCATTCGACGATCCGTTTTACCGTATCGGCGACGGTTACACCGCCTTCCAGCTTAACCGCCTGCGCTCCTCCTTCTTGAATGAACCTTGCCGCATTACGCAGGGCGTCGGCAGTATTCGTGTGATAAGTCATAAACGGCATGTCGCCTATTACCAGAGCTTGCTTGGTGCCTCTGACCACGGCTTTGGTGTGATGTATCATCTCGTCCATAGTTACCGGAATGGTTGATTCGTAGCCCAGCATAACCATGCCCAGGCTGTCACCAACTAAAATCAATGGTATGCCAGATTCATCTACCAGCCTGGCAGTGGAATAGTCATAAGCGGTGAGCATGACTATCTTTTCATTCTTCGATTTCATTTCCTTTATTTCGTTGATACTGACCCGCATTTCTCACTCCTCCTTACCATCTGTAAATAGCCATTCTCTTTACAATGTTGATAATAAATCTTTCGTCCAGTCCCTCGTGCCTTTAACGTCGACTATTCGGTTTTCTGAATTCACATATACCAGCCTCGGAGTAGCTGTGGCAACTTCGTCCTCAGTGACCGTATGGTA
>CAZUEB010000162.1:0-3763 GCA_964619115.1 uncultured Dehalococcoidales bacterium | reverse complement strand
TCTGTATTTGTTTCAGCAGGTTGGCTTCGAAATGAACAGGAGTCACTTTAGAGGATAATTGGAATACCTCGGCCTGCTCGGCTAATTTTTTGGCTTTTGATAGAATCTCCTCCATTTAACTGCCTCCGATTAGACAGTGGCGTATTCTTATGTGTGGGCTGCCGTTGGAAACGGGTAAAGGTGACTGTCCGCGTTTGCCGCAGCCACCCCCCTGATTCATCTGTAAATCATTGCCGATGGCGTCTATATTGTCCAGAGTGACGAAGACATTGCCGCTGAGAACTACCGGACGGAGTAACTCTGCTATTTTGCCATTTCGAATCATGTAGGCTTCAGAGGCAGAGAATGTAAACATCTCTAGGCTGGTTGTGCCGCCGTACCAGTCCTTGGCATAGATGCCTTCTTTGATGTCGCTGATAATATCTTCAAAAGATAGCGTTCCGGGTTCGATATATGTGTTGGTCATTCTGACTATTGGTGGATAAAGGTAGCTAATTGCCCGAGCATTGCCTGTGGGTTTTTCATCCATTTTGGCAGCTGTTTCTCGGGAGTGCAGTCTACTTTCGAGTATACCTTCTCTGATGAGATATGTCTTTGTTGCTGGAACTCCCTCGTCATCGTATTTGTAACTGCCTCGCAGTCCGGGAACGGCAGCGCCATCAACAATATTTAGGTATTTGTCGCCGAATCTTCGACCCAGTACCATGATTTCTTGCAGCCGCTTGTTTTCGTAAACATGGTCCGCCTCGGATAAGTGCCCGAAGGCTTCATGGACAAATACGCCAGCAAGGACAGGGTCTAGGATAATGGTATATTCGCCTGCTTTGGCTTGAGGCGCTGAAAGGAGATCTACTGCTCGCTGTGCCATTTGCTTTACCTGCTCTTGCAGACCATCTATAGCTGCAAAGTCGCCCTGGCTACCCAAGCTCAGCCCAACCTGCTGAACCTGGCCGTTTTCTGAGGCTATAGCTGTTAGACGCAGATTTGCATCTGCTTTGTTTTGCTCTATGTAAGTGCCTTCAGAGCTAGCGAAAGTTACTTTCCTCTGGCTGTCATAATAGCCTATGTTGCATGTTCGTATCTTAGGTGTGCTCAGTATAATGTCGTTGTACTCGTCAAGTAGTCGTTTTTTCGATGATAATGGAATAGTCGTTGGCCCATTGTTTTTAGTGGCTACTACGTCGATTATCGGCTCTGTTTTACTTAGCTTGAAATCTTGCTTGTCTATAAGCCTTGCCTGTTTTACGGCTAACTCCACCTTGTCTCGGAGCTTTTGGATATTATTGAAGCTGACGAAGCCCCAACCACCCTTGACCAGAGCCCGAACATTGCCACCCAGGCTTGATGTTCTGCCTACCTCTTCCAGCCTTTCGCCGCGGTAAATAATCCGGGTTATCTGGGTTTCCTCAAGCCGAATCTCGACATAGTCGGCTTTATGACCCTGCAAAGAATTGACGATCCTGTCTCGCATCTTATTGCTTTCTAAAGTCCATGTATTGTAGCCTGTCATCGCATCTATAGGCAAGCCGAAATAATTCAACACAGAAGAATGAGTGGTTTCGAGTCATAGACTTTTTAAAAACCTAGTTATATACTTATTGCGGAGGTATTTAAATGCATTCCAGTCTCATTGGAAAAATTGAAAAAGCCAAAAGATATGCCCAGGAACCAGACCGTGTTACCCTTTCAGAGTTCTCCGCTGATTTTCGCGGTGAGCATGACAATTATACGGTGACTTATAAAAGTAATAATTGGAATTGCACCTGCCAATTTTTTTGCAGTGGAAGACATGTAGCCATACCATGGCATTACAGCGGCTTTTTTCTGGGGTATTGCCCGTAGAGGCAGGTACCTCTCTTGATACCGAAGTTACTGGCTGACATCTACCACCCGTGCCCTGGCGAAGAAGTCTATCGTTTCAGCTACTACGAAGAGAGAACCTGTAACCAGGATAAGTCCTGTCTTCTGAGTTACAGCCAGAGCCTCGGATATAGCCGTAGAAATATTTTCAATTACATTCGCTTTAATTCCCTGCTTGGCGAACTCCTCGACCAATATCGAGATAGATGCTGCCCTGGGATGAGAAGAACTGGTAATGATAATGTTGTCAGTAAGAGGTCTAAGTTCTTGTGCCATCCCGGGAATATCTTTATCGCACGACGTGCCAAAGATAACGAAGCACCTGTTACAGGTGAAGTGGTTTCTTATAGATTCTACTAGTTTCCTCATTGAATAGGCGTTGTGAGCTCCATCAACGACCACCATCGGCTCATGGCTCAGAATCTGAAGCCTGCCCGGCCAGCTTACTTGGCTGAATCCCTGTGCAATGTTTTGGGCTGAAATCTTTGCGCCTAGACAAATTAAGCCTTCTAAAGCGGCTAAGGCTGTAGCTGCATTCTCCAACTGATGGTCACCCAGTAGCGGTATAGTCAGGTCATAACTCCCGGTTCTGCCTTCGATTTTCAGGTTTTGCTGATGTAAGTCACCGTCTGTTTTTTGCCAGGTGATGTCTTTGCCGACTTGAATCAATTTCGCTCGTTTCTGGCGGCAGGCTTGTTCGATTACTTTTTCAGCCTCCTTAACCTGTGGAGCACTGACAACCATACATCCGGGCTTGATTATGCCCGCTTTCTCGGCGGCTATCTTGGCAACAGCGTCGCCCAGAATCTCGGTGTGGTCGAGGCTAATTGAAGTGATGACGCAAACGTCGGCTTTGGCTACATTGGTGGCATCGAGTCTCCCACCCAATCCCACTTCGAGCACCTGGAAATCCACGCCGCTCTTCTTAAAATAAGCAAAAATAACAGCAGTTAATATCTCGAAGGTGGTCAATGCACCATAAGCGGCTTCTTTGTTTACCTTTTCAACGATTGGTTTGAGCTTTGTTACCAGAGCAGCAAAATCGGCTTGGGGAATCATGGTGCCGTTAATCCTTACGCGCTCTCGCAAGGTATGGAGATGCGGCGAAGTGAATAATCCTGTTTTGTAGCCAGCGGTTATGAGTACTTGGGAAATCATGGCTGCAGTGCTCCCCTTACCTTTAGTTCCGGCTATGTGTACTGTTTTCGTTCCGAGATGTGGATTTCCTAACGGCTGTAGCAGCTTTTCCATCCGCCTCAGGTCGTAATTTGCCGATGTGTAGGCAATGCCCGGGATTTTCTCGTAATCGGTGAAGCTTAAGATGTATTTCTCAGCTTGTCGATAGTTCATTTCAGTTTCATTTTTCCATAGGATAGCCTGCTGCCTTCCAGGCATCATACCCACCCTTTAAGACTTTTATTTCTGAGAAGCCTTTGTCAATCAATTCAAGTGCCGCACGGGCACTGGTGTTCTCATTTGGTCAGCTACAATAGAGTATAGCCTCTTTATCGGACGATGGTATCCATCCCCCCTCAACTATGGTAGAAAGGGGAGCAGATAAAGCCCCCTTGATATGGTCCATGTCGTATTCCCCTTTGTGTCTGTTATCGATAATCAGGATGTCGGACTTGCTCTCCATTTTCTGCAATAACTCCTCTATAGTTATTCGTGGTACCAGTTCTGAAGGTGCCGGCCTAGTCGAGGGTTCGGGCACGGGTTCGGGTGTTGGGGCTAGCGTGGGCAATGATGTACATGCGATTGAAGCGAGCAACATCAACATAGCAACTGGAGGTATTAGGTTCTTGAGATAGCGTATTGCCTTTTGCTCCATTATGACGTGTCGGAATCATACTTGACCTGTGTCAACCTGTCAAAGAGAAGCGCTCATCAAAAATTGTATAAC
>CAZUEB010000161.1:0-3765 GCA_964619115.1 uncultured Dehalococcoidales bacterium | reverse complement strand
AAGCCAACTTCGCGTTCACAAGCGCTTGTTGCTCCGCCTGCTTGCGCTCGGTGATATCCCGAAAAAATCCCGCATTACATTTCCGTCCATCGACTATAATGTTTACCGTGTTGATATCCGCATAGACAATTGTGCCGTCCTTCCTGAGACACGGAATGTCCGGCGCAAGAGTTTTGTTTCCGCGGGCTTGGGCTTCGAACTCGGCCACGACCCTCTGCAAGTCATCTTTTGGGTGAATGTTGGCCATGTCCATTGTCCTCAATTCCTCTTCCGTATATCCGAGCATTCGGCACATTGCCGGGTTCGCGTACTGGAATTGTCGCGTTTCCATGTCGGCAATCAGGATCCCATCGGCAGAGGTTTCAAAAAGCGTGCGGTATTTTTTCTCACTCTGTCGCAATTTCTCCTCTGCCTGTTTGCGCCTGGCAATCTCTGTCTCCAAGTCCAGCATCTTTTTCTCAAGCTTATTAACCAGACGTTCGGAGTACAGCTTGAATACCTCTTTCTCCCCTTTAGCAGCAGGTTTTTGCCTCGCCAACTTGTGCGCCGCCGCATTATTTCTAATGATGCCCCGTATTATGCTCATAAATTCATCCGGCTCCATAGGTTTCCTGACAAATCTGTCTGCCCCCAACGCCAAGGCAAGCTCTTCATCCTTCTTGTCTACGTAGGTGGCAGTATAGAAAACAAAAGGGATGTCATTCAGATTATCGTCCATTTTACACTCCCGGCAGAATTGGAACCCATCCATGACAGGCATTAGAATATCGGAGATAATCATGTCGAAGCCATCGATACGAAGCTTTTCCAGAGCCTCAGCACCATTTGTAGCTGACACAACCTGATAGCCATTTCCCTTAAGCAGGGTCTCCAATAAATATATGTTCTCTTTATTGTCATCCACAATAAGGATTTTCATTTTCGTCACCCCCAGTATTGCCTGTCAAGCTCACAGGAACTTTGCTATCTCCAGCATGAAGGTATCCGGATTTATAGGTTTTTCGATGTATCCGGTGCAGCCGGCCGCCAGGGCTCTCTCCCTATCGCCGACCATGGCATAAGAGGACAGCGCCACAATAGGAAGCTCATGGTCTATTTTCGATGCTCTTATCCTTCTCACCGCCTCTAACCCATTTATATCCGGCAACTGTATATCCATAAGAACGAGGTCTGGCTTCTCCTTCACTGCCAACTCCACACCTCGAATACCTTCCCTCGCGGCTATGACCTGGTAGCCGTTTTTCTCCAGAATGAACCTTGTGAGGTAAAGATTAGACTCGTTGTCTTCAATTATCAATATCCGCTTCATTTTCCTTCACTCTCCTGCTTCTATCTTATACTTCTACCTGATGCTTATACCTCAGCGGCATAGTAAATATGAACTCACTTCCCTGACCATATTGGCTCTTCGCCGAGATATCACCTCCCAGAAGTTCAGCCAGCTTCCTGGTAAGATATAAACCTAAGCCAGTACCCTCATGCCTCTTCCTGAGAGACATATCGACCTGCTGAAAAGGTTCGAAGAGCTTACTCATGTCTTCCTCTTTTATCCCTATGCCGGTATCGCTGACACAAATTTCCAGCTTTTCCCCATCTAGAACTCTGGCAGCGACCTTAACGGTTCCCATGTCAGTGAATTTGACGGCATTGCTTACCAGGTTTATGAGAACCTGCTTCACGCGCCTTTCGTCACTGAAAAGCACTCCATTCTCGGGCACTTCGGTGGCGAATCTCAACCCCTTTTCGCTCACCATGTGGGAGAAAGCCTGAACTACATCTTGCATTACATCGTTTAATTTGAATTCCTCCAGAGATAGTTCCACCCTTCCCGCCTCTATCTTGGATATATCCAGAACATCGTTAATCAGGTCCAGGAGATGGTGGGCGTTGCTTTTGACAATCGTGAGCTGTTTCTGCTGCTCATCATTGACTTCTCCAGTCATGCCCTGCAACATTACGCCGGTGAAGCCTATGATGGAGTTCAGCGGTGTCCTTAGCTCGTGGCTCATGCTGGCAAGGAACACCGATTTAAGGCGGTCCATCTCCTGCAGATGTATATTAGCTTTTTCAACTTCTGCGGTCTTGGCTGCCAGCTCAGCCGTCCTTGCTTCGACTAGTTTCTCCAGCTGATGCCGGTACCTAGCCAACTTTTCCTCTGCCCGCTTGCGCTCGGCGATTTCCGCTATCAGCTCTTTGGTCCTGGACCTGACCTGGGATCTCAGTAGCCAACTTCCTCCACCGAGCAGCAGGATTATTGCCCCAGTTCCTGCCAGTGCCCAGATTAACCACATGGGAATCACAGATTCCTCAGCATGTTTTTCCCCAAACCATTTTGCCAGTGATTGGTAATAGATTGAACCATAATCTTGCTTCAGTCCTTTCATGCGGTGGTCTATTCTCTCGACAAGATACGGTGTTAAGCTGGAATTTTTTGGAAAAGCGAAATAAAGGGGGGAAGGCTGGAAGATGATGGCAGTCTTCACGACGTTAAAATCAGTTTCGTGTTGATAACCAAAGTCTTTACTGGTAACTCCGGCATCAACCTCTCCGCTTTTCACCAGCTCAAAAACCCTGGTATAACTATCCACTTCAGTAAAGGTACAATTAATGTTAAATGCAGTGACAAGTTTTTTTATGCCGTCCGGTCCCTCGACATTGATACTGCCCTTCAATACTGCTATGCTTTTCCCTTCGAGGTCAAGTATGGATTGTATATCAACTCCTTTTCGTGTATATACCATTGACCAGCTTGTATAAACAACCTCATGTGAAAAATCGTATAGTCTACTTCTTTCCTCTGTGTAGGCAACATCCGGCATCATATCTATTTCATTACTCTCCAGCCTTTCCAGACATTGGTCCCAGGTGCCATGTATATATTCTATTTCCCAGCCTTCCTTTGGCGCTATGTATCCTATAATGTCCGGCCAGAACCCTGAAGCATTACCTATATCATCGGTAAATATCTTTGGTTGATTTTCGTATATACCAACCCTTACCGTCATCGAATCATCTGCGGCAACAGCCGCACCGCAGATGGCAACATAAAGCAGCAATAAACAAAGGGACACGAGACCTCTGCACAAGATTTGTTCGACAGCCTTCTCGATGCCCCTCATTCTCAAACCTCTCGGTAGTCCTTTATTCTGTTGGTTGAGACAATCTAGACAAATATAATATTCGTATATTTACATAATATACCCCCCTCCGCAAGCTGTCAACAAATATCGAATAGAACGATCTGATATCTGCATTCAGCACACCCAAAATGTTATCTTGGCAAATGGCAATTCATATAACCAAATCAGGTAAATACAAAGGTGGCTCTAAAAGTTCTATCCATTGAACAACCCGAGCTACCATTCAATTTGCCAGCCCCTGTTAACATCTCTCTAGCTCCATACCTCAGCGCCGACAAGTGTCAATGCGCTTCAGACTCCAAAAATTTCCTAAAAACCAGGGTGCCGTTAACGCCGCCGAAGCCGAAGGAGTTAGAAAGTGCCACTCCCACCACTGCCTTTCGCGCTTCATTAGGCACATAATCAAGGTCGCACTCGGAGTCGGGAAATTCCTGATTTATGGTCGGTGGAATCACCCCGGTAGTCATAGTGCGGAGAGTGAATATGGCCTCAACGGCACCTGCAGCACCCCACATATGCCCGATCGATGATTTATTGGAACTGACAGCCAGCTTCCCGGCGTACTCGCCAAATACACTCTTGATAGCTCTGGTCTCAGACAGATCGCTAACCACTGTGGAGGTGC
>CAZUEB010000160.1:0-3774 GCA_964619115.1 uncultured Dehalococcoidales bacterium | reverse complement strand
AGGCATGCTGGTAATTTTCCGCTTCATAGCTCATGTCCCTCTGCCTGGTGTGGACATACAAGCGTTGAAAGAACTTTTTGAGCAGAATCAACTTCTAGGTATGCTTGACCTGTTTAGCGGTGGGGCTATGAGGAACTTCAGCGTTGCGGCTATGGGAGTTTATCCCTACATAACTGCTTCCATCGTTATGCAGCTTTTAGTCCCGGTTATTCCCCAGCTTAGATCCTTATCTCAAGAAGGGGACTCCGGGAGGCGTAGAATAAATCAGTTCACTCATTGGTTGACCATACCTTTGGCAGCTCTTCAAGGTTATGCTCAGTTGTCGCTGATGCGTAGCCAGGGCGCGATTGCTACAGCTGGAGCATTACCTACCATAGCCATAATAGTGTCGATGACAGCGGGTACAATCTTTCTCGTCTGGCTTGGTGAGCTTATCACAGAGCGAGGTATTGGGAATGGTGTGTCCATAATAATCTTTGGCGGCATTGTGGCTGGTTTACCTGAAATGATAGGTCGTGGCATGATAGCCAAGGAAAATATTGTCGGTCTTATCGCCTTCCTTATTGTTGGCTTGGCCGCGGTGGCTCTTATAGTTATATTCACAGAGGGACATCGCCGTATCCCTGTGCAATATGCACGCACTGCTTTTCGCGGGGCTCGCATGTATCGTCAAACAGGTTCAACGCATATTCCACTTCGGGTGAACACTGCCGGGATGATACCCCTCATCTTTGCCATGTCGCTGATGATTTTCCCGGCAACGATAGCCAGTTATTTTGTCAGCCCCCAGGGGATGGACCCCAATTTTGCCGACACAGTTGTGAGGTGGTTCAGTCCTGATACACCTCTACCTGTGGGGTTATTTTACTGGGTGATTTATTTCGTGATGGTAGTAGCTTTTGCCTTTTTCTATACAATGGTGATATTTGAGCAGATGGACTTGGGGCGGACTTTGCAGCGCCAGGGTGGCTTTATCCCGGGCGTACGTCCTGGCAAACCCACGATAGATTATCTCAATAGAGTTATTAACCGCATAACCTGGGGTGGCGCCCTGTTTTTGGCTTTTGTGGCGGTGCTGCCATTCCTGGTTCGAGAAGTTACGGATGTTGGTGTGCTGACTTTGTCTAGCACCGGTATACTTATCGTTGTGGGCGTGGCTTTGGATACCATGAAACAAATCGAAGCGCAGTTGACGATGCGCCGCTATGAAGGATTCTTGAAATAAAGGAATGGGCAAATGTTTTTGGTTTTTCTAGGCGCTCCAGGTGCAGGCAAAGGGACTCAGGCAGCTGTAGTTTCCCGAAAGTTCGGATTAGCTCATATAGCTTCGGGTGACCTTTTCAGGCAGTCTGTGGATAAAGGAACCGAACTGGGAAAATCGGTCAAAGCTTATATGGATAAAGGTGCCCTGGTTCCTGACGAACTGACGGTTCAGCTTATCTTAGAAAGGCTGAACGAACCTGATTGTAAACTGGGGTGCGTTTTCGATGGCTTTCCCCGTACTATTGAGCAGGCCAAGGCGCTTGATAAAATGCTGGCGGGTCGTGGGTGGGCTATAGATAAGGCAGTATACATCGATGTGCCTGAAGAAGAACTTTTAAAACGTCTTGGCGGGCGCTGGATATGCCGCGAGTGTCAGGCACCTTACCATGAGGTGAATTCGCCACCAAAAACTCCGGGGAAGTGTGATAAGTGTGGTGGAGAGCTATATCAGCGTTCAGATGATAATGAGAAGACGATAAAAGAGCGGCTGAAAGTCTATTTTGTTCAGACTACTCCTGTCCTTGATTATTACAAGGCAAAAGGCAAGCTCGTTCCGGTGGATGGTAAGCTTGGTATAGAGGAGGTATCCGAGAAAATAATTGGTTTTCTCGGGACTAAGTAGGTGAAAATCTAATGACTGTGATAAAGTCACCGCGGGAAGTGGCTATCATGCGTCAGGCTGGAAAAATCGTGGCGACTGTTTTGCAAAGATTAAGAGAAGAAATAAAGCCGGGGATTAAGACCAGCCACCTGGACTCGGTGGCTGCAAATGAACTGCAGAGATGTGGAGCTAAGGCTTCTTTTAAGGGTTATAGAGGCTTCCCTGCATGTCTGTGCGTTTCGGTGAACGATGAGATTGTTCATGGTATTCCTGGAGAGCGGCGACTGAATGAAGGTGATATCGTCTCCCTGGACTTTGGAGCCATCGTTGATGGTTTCCATGGCGACGGAGCGATAACGGTTGGGGTTGGTAATATTAGTTCTAAAGCCCAGGAGCTCTTGACGGTGACCGAGGCTGCCTTGATGGTTGGAATAAAGGCAGCACGTACTGATACTCGCCTGGGAGAGGTCTCGGCAGCTATCCAAAACTATGTTGAAAAAAGGGGCTTCTCCGTGGTGAGAGAATATTCTGGACATGGAGTAGGTAGGGACTTGCATGAAGACCCGTTGGTGCCAAACTTCGGTTCACCTGGCGAAGGTCCTGTTTTGCGAAAGGGCATGACTTTGGCAGTGGAGCCGATGGTAACTGTTGGAGACTGGCGGACGCGGCTTGCTGAAAACAAATGGACAGTGCTTACTGCAGATGGCAGCCTTGCCGCACATTTTGAGCATACTATCGCTATTAGCGAGGGTGAAGCGGAAATACTAACTCTATTATAATGATTGTAATATAATATAAAAGTGTAGCATGCCTAAGAAAGAAGCAATAGAGGTTGAGGGTGTGGTGATTGAGACTTTACCTAATGCCACATTTCGTGTGCAATTGGCTAATGGGCACGAGGTTTTAGCTCATATTTCAGGTAAGATGAGGAAACACTATATTAGGATTTTACCGGCAGACAAAGTATTAGTGGAGCTTTCGCCCTATGATTTGAGCCGGGGTAGAATCACTTATAGGTTTAAGTAGTTATGAACAGCTTACGGTTTGACATAAATGCTAACAAAGTTTATTATTATAGGGTTTTTTGCTTTAAGGTGATTAAATGAAAGTGCGTTCTTCTGTTAAACGTCGTTGTGATAAATGCAAGATTATCAGGCGCCGCGGGGTAGTCCGGGTTATTTGCCAGAACCCCAAGCATAAACAGCGTCAAGGATAATGTAGGAGTTATCGGATATGGCACGTATCGCTGGTGTGGACATTCCAAAAGATAAGAGAGTAGAGGTTTCTTTACAGTATATCTATGGTATCGGTTCTCACTCAAGCCGCCGGATCCTGGCTTCCAGCGGTGTGAACCCTGATACTAAGGTGAAAGACCTTAGCGAGCAGGAAGTTAGCCGTATTCGCGAGATTATCGATAAAGAGTATAAAGTGGAAGGTGGGCTTCGCAAGGAAGTTAATTTTAATATTAAGAGACTTATTGAAATCGGCAGTTATCGTGGTCTCAGGCATCGTCGCGGCTTGCCGGTGCGAGGACAGCGGACACAAACTAATGCCAGGACCAAGCGTGGTCTCCGCAAGACGGTGGCTGGCCGTGGGCAGAAGCGTGGAGCGACTAAGAAGTAAAGAGGTGATGTAAGGAATATGCCTAAGAAGAAGAAAACCGGAGTAAGAAGGCGAGAACGTAAGCAGGTTGCTGAAGGCAGAGCTTACATCCAATCTACATTTAATAATACGGTCATTACTCTTACCGACCAGAAAGGCAACGTTATCGCCTGGGGAAGTCCCGGCACAGCTGGGTTTAAGGGCTCTCGAAAAGGTACTCCCTATGCCGCTCAATTGGCGGCGCAGGGTGCTGCTCAAAAAGCTAAGGAACATGGTTTGCGTCAGGTCGAGGTATATGTCCGAGGTCC
>CAZUEB010000159.1:0-3822 GCA_964619115.1 uncultured Dehalococcoidales bacterium | reverse complement strand
TGGTATAATTTTGTTCAACAGAGTAATCTATTTAGTGTGAATAAGAATGGGACCACATGATATCCACGATTTCGTGATTTCCACCCATGACGAGATTTCCAGAGAATATGCTCGCATTAGAAAGCGTACATCACAAGACCCTGGTACGGCGGGAGATCAAGGGGAAGAGAATTGGGCAACTCTTCTAAGAAAGTGGCTTCCAGCCTACTTCCATATTGTAACCAAGGGCCGCATCCTTACCGATTCTGGTTACGCCAGTCCGCAGATCGACGTACTAGTTTTATATCCTTCTTACCCGCAGATTTTATTAGATAAAAAACTATATTTATCTGGAGGTATTGCAGCCGCTTTTGAGTGCAAGACTACTCTTAAAGCGGCGGACATTCGAAATGCGATTAGAATTTCTGCAGAAATCCGGCGGAACTTACCTAAAAGAACTGGCACACCATACAGAGAGCTGAATTCTCCACTTGTCTATGGCTTATTGGCTCATTCCCACTCGTGGAAAGGTAAGAAGTCAACCCCGTTGGTCAACATAGAGAAAACAATCATAGATGCTGATGCGACCTATGTTACGCACCCTATCGAATGCGTTGATTTTATCACAGTATCAGATCTGGCTACTTGGGATATATCTAAAATGACTTACATGAGCCCAAAGCTCCATTCATATAACGAGAGCCTTTCTAAAGTATATGGACCTAACGGCTCAGCGGCCACTAGTTATATCTGTTGCCCAATACGCGACGAGCTTAGTGCATCGGGTTCGGACTGGCTAAAAGATCAGAGGGACTATTTCAGACCCTTGGGCGTCTTACTCTCCGGCTTGTTTTCGAGATTAGCTTGGCTGTTTCCTGATATGCGCAACCTAGAAGAATACTTTCGAAGGACAGACTTGTCTGGTCGAGGGCAAGGTCAGATGCGGCTATGGGACATAAGTATTTATTCGAGTGAGATTAGAGAACGGGTTTATAACGGTATTCTTTCAAACGGCGTTCCTTACGATGAATGGAGTGTAGGATTCTTCTAAACAGAGCCTTAAGGATTGCCAATTGATACTTACACTTTAATGTAAAGATCCATCTGAAAATGCAGCGTATTGACCAATGCATCGAAAAGTGCAATGACTAGCTGACCTCGAATTGTGCGTCGCAAAGCTGAATCTAAAGAGACCTGTCTTGAAACTGCGTTGAATTTCCTGCCATTTTCCACTACAATTCACTTTCGGGTCTGACCGTCGCTCCTAAATAGGCAACCTATGAAGAAATTACTCTCCGGCAACGAAGCCTTTGCCCTGGGTGCCCATCATGCCGGCGTCATGGTGGCTACAGCCTATCCCGGCACACCGAGCACCGAGATACTGGAAGCCATAGCTGAATTTGATGATGTTTACGCCGAATGGTCAACGAATGAGAAGGTGGCTATGGAGGTGGGTATGGGCGCCGCTTATGCCGGGGTTAGAACCATGGTATCCATGAAGCAGGTGGGGCTGAATGTTGCCAGCGACCCGTTTATGGCTGCCTCGATAACCGGTATTAATGGCGGGCTGGTGGTAATCGTGGCTGATGACCCCGGTGTATTCAGCACCCAGAACGAGCAGGATACGCGCCACTATGCCAGGCTGGCGAAGGTGCCCATGCTCGAGCCAAGCGATAGCCAGGAAGCCTATGACCTGATGGAAGTCGCCTTTGAACTCAGCGAGAAGTTCGATACGCCGGTACTGATGCGCTCCAGTACCCGCATCTCTCATTCAAAGTCGGTGGTGGAGGTGCATCGGAGCCGAACCAAATCAGCACAACAGGCAGCTTTCAGACATGATATCGAGAAACATATCATGCTGCCGGTTCATGTTCGACTTCGACGCCCGGTGGTAGAGGAACGTCTGGTAAAGCTAAGTGCCTTTGCCGAGACCTTTCCAGGCAATCAGATAATCAAGGGAGAGCGCAATCTAGGCGTGGTGAGCAGCGGTGTTGCCTATCAGTACGCCAGAGAGGCTTTCCCTGAGGCTTCTTTTCTTAAGCTGGGCATGACTTATCCCCTGCCGCAGAATTTGCTCCGCCACTTTGCCGAGGGCATGGACAGGCTAGTCGTTGTCGAAGAGCTCGACCCCTTCCTGGAAGAGAATATACGGGCTATGGGCATAGAGGTTATCGGCAAGGAATTTATCCCCAGGATTGGCGAGCTTAACTCAGACATTGTTGAGGAAGCCGCTTACCGTGCCGGCTTGATAGCCAAACCTTCACATCGAAAGTCTTCCCCGCCGCAAGGATTGCCGGGGCGTCCTCCTGTTTTATGCGCCGGCTGCCCGCATGCCGGCATGTTCTTTGTGCTCAGTGCCATAGGGCAGCGGTCCAAGCTTCTGGATGCCAGGGGCAAGTCGGAACAGGTAGGCAAGCTAATCATCACCGGTGACATCGGCTGCTATACGCTGGCTGCTTATCCCCCGCTCCGCGCCATGGACACTACTGCCTGCATGGGGGCTAGCATCGGCCAGGCTCTGGGCATGGAAAAGGCTGGCGTTGCCAGCAAGGTGGTGGCTGTTATCGGCGATTCCACGTTTCTCCACTCCGGCATTACCGGCCTGGTGAATGCGGTGTACGATGGGGCGGGGGTTACTATTATAATCCTGGATAATGGCACCACCGCTATGACCGGACACCAGGACCATCCGGGTACCGGCGTTTCCGCTCAGGGCAAAGAGACCGCCAGGGTGGAGTTGGAGCGGCTGGTTCGTGGCGTCGGGGTTGAAGACGTCAAGGTGGTAAACGCCTTCGATATCAAAGCTCTGAGGGCAGCGCTGAGAGATTCTCTGGATAACCCCCGGCTTTCGGTCATAATAGTCCGCGGCACCTGCTCGGTGCGGTTGCGGGAACGCTCCGGCGTCAGAACTGTCGACGTGGATAAATGCGATAATTGCGAGGTCTGCCTCAAAATCGGCTGCCCGGCTATACAGAAGCTCGACGAGCGGATTAATATAGATATCACCCTGTGTGCCGGAGATGCCTGCACTATCTGTGAGCAGCTTTGTCCCAGGAAAGCGATAGGTCCCTTGTCTGACACGATGTAGTTAAGATTTAAATGATAAAAAAAATGGACATACTTATGGTTGGGGTTGGTGGCCAGGGCAACGTTCTGGCGAGCGACATATTGAGCGAAGTGGCTATAGCCGCCGGATACGATGTTAAGAAAACGGATACTCTGGGCATGGCGCAGCGTGGCGGCAGCGTGGTAAGCCAGGTGCGTGTAGCCGATAAGGTCTGGTCGCCTCTGATAAAGGAAGGTGAGGTCGATATTCTGGTGGCTCTGGAGAAGTTGGAAGCGGTCAGGTGGAGCCATTATCTACGTGAGGGTAGTATAGCCATTGTCAATAACCAGGCAACACCGCCATTGTCTGTAAGTTTAGGCACACATAACTACCCCGGCGATGAGGAGATAGAGGCTGCCTTGAGGCGGTGGGCAGGCAGCGTTCATTTTGTTGATGGCAGCAGCCAGGCTAGAGAGCTGGGCGACACCAGGACGCTCAACATACTTATGCTGGGCTGTTTGTCGTGCTTTATGCCCATCGATGTCAATATATGGAAGGACTGCATTTCTAAACGGCTGTCACCTAAAATCCTGAAAATGAATATGGCTGCCTTCGACAAAGGCAGGGAGGATATGTCCGGTGCCGGTATCAGATAATGTCCGCAAGCGCATGATGGAAGGGTCGTGGATACGGAGGATGTTCGAGGAGGGAGCCAATCTAAAAAAGCACCACGGCGAGGAAAATGTCTTTGACCTTTCTCTGGGCAACCCGGTCATGGAGCCGCCGCCTGAGTTTCA
>CAZUEB010000158.1:0-3828 GCA_964619115.1 uncultured Dehalococcoidales bacterium | reverse complement strand
TGCTGAATGTCCAGTCCGAAGTCACCTCGTATGCTGCCGGGAGAGGCTTTGACAGGGTCGGTTGTGCCCATCGTCTGCCGCACGGCTTCTATGGCTTTTTCTCCTTCGAGGACAATGGCGATAATGGGGCTTGAGGTGATAAATTCCACCAGGTCATTGAAGAAAGCTTTGTCTTTATGGATGGAGTAGTGTCGTTGGGCTAAGGCTTTGTCCATTTGCAGCATCTTCATAGCCACAATCTTGAGCTCTCGTCTCTCGAGCCGGGATATGATGGTTCCAGCCAGCCTTCTTTGCATGGCGTCGGGTTTTATTAGTACTAAACTTCGTTCCATTTAAGGCTCCTTATTAAGTTATTTTACTTTTCGTTGCGTAATAGGTGGTTGTCGCAGGTACAGTGGTTGCAGGCTGGCTGGGTTGTCGTGTTGTCCCCTGTTTAAATACTTCCAGCCTAACGCTGCCATATAGCTGCCGTGACGTAACCTGCCTGCAGTGTCAGGTATTACGGCGTGCTTGCCCAGTATTTGTTGCAATTGCTCGATGACTGGCGGTGGCATCTCACCGCAGAACAAAGTCCTTCGTTTGATTTGCTGGCATAAGGCATCGACAGTGGTGATGTGTTCTGGAATTATGCAGCGCCAGTCCTTATTTTGCCGGTAAAGGGCTGTGGCAATCTCGCCACGGCCGGCGTTATGAATCGCGCGTATAGGGAGCTTGGTAAAGGCAAAGGGGTAAGCCTCAATTTCTAAGGTGCTTATCCCCACCAGTGGTATGCTTAAGGCAAAGGCTAGTCCTTTGGCTGTGCTTATGCCTACTCTAAGCCCGTTGAAACTTCCAGGCCCTTTGGCTACGAAGACCGCGGTAAGAGATTGAGGGCTGGTTTTGGTCTGATTGAGAATACGGATTATATTCGGCACAAGTTCCACGGTATGACTCTGTGCCGAATGCCAGGTCGTCTCGGCTATTGTTTCACCCTGGCGCGATAAGCAGATGCTGCAGAAATCAGTTGAAGTGTCTATGGCTAGTTCCATTTTTTCATGTCCAAATTAAGCGTTTTTAATAATTGGATATAGCGCTTGCCTTTGGGCTCGAAGACTATAGAGCGCTCGGTATCGGATATGTAGCTGAGATTAATCAAAAGATGTTCTTCGGGTAGCACTGCCATGCCGTTCTCTGCCCATTCCACCGCGCAAACGCCTTCACCATAGAGATATTCGTCAAGACCCAAATCTGCGACCTCCTCGATGTGGTCAAGTCGATATAAGTCTATATGATATAGTTTTAGTCTGCCTTGATATTCCCTCACTATTACGAACGAGGGGCTGAAGGCATATTCTTTGACGCCCAGTCCCCAGGCGATGCCCTGTGTCAGGCAAGTCTTGCCGCTCCCGAGGTTTCCGGTGAGGAGGAATATGTCACCCGCCTCAGCCAGTTCGCCGAGGCTTATCCCCAGGTGCTGAGTCTGCTCCTGGCTGTGGGATATGAATTTTAGGCCTGTCGTTTCGGCGTTCATTTTTGAGATTTAAAATGCTCCCATCCGGCTTTTTCCCAGGGGATGGTTTTACCGCCGGAATCAATCAGGGTCACCTGTCCAGGTTTTTCTTGAGTTATTTCTCCAATCACGGTTATAGGACAGGGCATGACTTTTTTTAGTCTGTTAATGGTCTGACTGCCGGCAGTGAACAGCAGCTCATAGTCTTCGCCGCCGCTTAAGGCTAGCTGTAAGCAGTCTGATTTGAAGTTTTTCTTAAGCGCTGGATGGATTGGTAGCTCGTTCTGCTTTATCCGGGCGCTGGCCCGGCTTGACTGGCATATATGGGTCAGGTCAGCGAGTAGCCCATCGCTTATGTCTATGGCAGCTTTAACTCCGCGGTGCAGCAGAATTTGCCCCTCATCTATTCTGGGCATCGGCGTTAAATGCGCCTCGCGTAAAAGTTGAGTGGTCTCAACATCGAATTTGAGATGTTGCTTTAGCATCCTGAGCCCGGCAGCCGATAATCCCGGGTATCCGGTAACAGCTATCTGGTCGCCGTGTACTGCCGCCGAGCGTGTGAGCGCTGAAGTAGATTCCAGAGCACCTAGAACGGTGACGGAAATCATTGTTTTGCTGGCGGAAGCGACGTTGCCACCGACTATGGCGACTCCGAACTGGTTGGCTATTTGAGTCATGCCCTTGTATAGACTCTCTATACAGTCTACTTCCAGTTCGGCGGGCAAAGCCAGGGAAATAAGGGCATATCCAGGGATGCCACCCATGGCTGCAATATCGCTCAGGTTCACGGCAATTGCTTTCCAGCCCAGTTCCTCCCAGGTGGTGATGCTCAAGTCAAAGTGAGTATCTTGAACCAGACTATCTGTAGTGGCTATCTGTATGGTTTTTTCACTTTTCCAGGCAGCGGCATCGTCACCTATACCGATGAGCAAACGTTGCCAGGAGACATCCTGTGGATTATTGGTTTTATTAACGATTTTGGCCAGAAGCTCGATTAAGCCAAATTCGCCCAGCTCAGAGACCTTCATTGCTGCGATTATAACATACAGCACATATTTGCCTAAACTTTAATTGTTTTTGTTAAAAAGCCTTGTATGTGCCAGATACAAGTTATATAATGCGATTAAACAGGTAAGGAGGGCAGTGATATGGAGCAGATGGTCAGATGTCCTAACTGTGGTACGGGAAATCCTGCAGACCAACAGTTCTGTGGGAAGTGCGGAGCAAAGCTCATTGCTGCGGTTCAGCAGCAAAAAATTCAGTGTCCGAAGTGCGGCTTTCAGAATATAGCCGGGCAGCAATTTTGCGGCAGTTGTGGAGCTGTATTGGTTGCTGCGGCTCAACAAGCGCCGGCCGCTCCGGCTCAGCAGATGCCAGCTGCACAGGTCCAGCAGGCGACGGCTGCTCCGGTTCAGCAGGCGCCAGCTGCACCAGCTCAAGAGGTGCCGGCTAAAATTGTGAGGCCTGTTGCTCCTCGCCAGCAGGTAGAAGTCAAGCCTACCTGGGGGCTGGCGTGGGGCTTGTGGTGGCGCATGTTATTACTGGGGTTTTTAATTGGCGGTATAATCTACCTGATTATTGTTGTGGTGATGGTCCTTGCTTTTAACGCCCAGCTTCCTTTTACCTTGTGAGGCAACAGAGAGGTTTTGATAGAACATGCAGCAAATGGTTAAATGTCCAGGTTGTGGGAGGGAGAGCGCCGGTCCGCAGTTCTGTACCACATGTGGGACCAGATTGCCGATTGTCAGTGAACCGCAGGTTTGGGAGACGCAGCCAGTAACGGCAGCAAAGCCGGCACCTATAGAAGCTATGCCAGCTCGGAAATATGGGGCTTTAAGGGCGGTCGCTACTGTTTATAGAGTTATCGGCTGGGTGTTGATGGTGGGTGGTACTCTTTTTTCGATTGCTCTGGCAGTGATAGCAGCCCAGGGCGCTGGAGCATTTAGCGATTTTATCCCCTGGAGTGTGGGTCCGGGGATTGTGGGTATAGCGATCGCCGGTGTCGTAGTTTCGATATTGCTCGGCTTGTTTCTGCTAGCCTTTGCTGACCTTTGTTGTGTGCTTGTGGATATAGAAAGTAATACCAGGGCAGAAGGCTAAACTCAAATTATTTGCCAGTCCCTGTAGCCCTGCTGAATGACAGCTAAATATTCCGGCGATGGCGGTAGTGTACGTGATTGGTCTATCTTGATATAGGTAATTGCCTCTATCGGTTCGTTAGTTTCAGTCCACGCAGTTACTTTTCTCCGGTCGTAAATAACAGGATAACCTTCATAACCATCCAGCCGTTTCAAGTCCCTTTCGGATATTTCGTAAACAGCTCCTATAACCTTTTCGCC
>CAZUEB010000157.1:0-3840 GCA_964619115.1 uncultured Dehalococcoidales bacterium | reverse complement strand
CCTGGATGGCACCATCGGAGCTACACAGTGTTTACGGTGCCATTTACTACTATGAGCGAAACTACAAACCCGGCATAATCCGTCTTAAACAAATCGCTGACCATTTCAGCCACTGCGTCTGGCTAAACCCCGAAGCACCCCATTACTGGAACGAACCTACCATAGGCATGATTAGAAAAATCTTCCCCATGTTTGAACTCACCGTCGAAGGCCTACAACAAGCCGTTAAAAAACTAATCGTCAAGCGCTGACAGCCCTAAAACAAATCCGCAAATCCACCGTTACCATATAGACAAGAAAGTCGTCTAAGGGTATAATCACCCCCGTGTTTCGGCAGCCAAAAATTCTAATCCCTCAAGATGAAATAAAGCAGGCTGTAGCCAAGCTGGCTGCTGAAATCAGGCAGGATTACAAAGGTAAGCAACCTCTACTAATCGGCATCCTCAAAGGTTCATTCGTTTTTATGGCTGACCTTGTCCGTGAGCTTGGCTTACCTGTAGAGGTGGACTTCGTCAAAGTCTCGAGCTATGGTGCAGGCATGGAAACTTCCGGTAAAGTTAGAATGATGCATGGCTTGAAGACACCAATAAAAGACAGAGACGTATTAGTGGTCGAGGACATAGTTGATACCGGGCTGACTGTTTCTTTCTTGATGGATTATCTGCAAAAGAAAAAACCATCGTCCCTGAGACTGTGCGCCCTGACCGATAAGCCCTCACGCCACCAAGTTCCGGTGACCATTGATTATCTGGGGTTTACGGTGCCCAATAAGTTTGTAGTAGGCTACGGAATTGACTGGAATGAAAAGTTTCGTTATTTGAAAGATATATGTTATATAGACTAATTTATGGAAGGCGCAGAATATGAGCTTAGCTAAACTGATTTCAGTTGCCCGTGGGGACGCTCCTGCGGACTTGCTGATTAAGAACGCTAAGATAATAAATACTTTCGCCGGTATCATAGAAGAAGGCAATGTAGCCATATATGGTGACAGAATTGCCGGCATCGGTAACTATGTCAAGGCTAAAGAGATACTCGACCTGAAGGGCAGCTATCTGGCTCCAGGGCTAATAAACGGGCACACCCACATAGAGAGCTCAATGCTACATCCGGCTCAATATGCTCAAGCCGTAGTCCCTAGAGGCACCTCAGCAACAATTACTGACCTGCACGAAATAACCAACGTGGCTGGCTTCAATGGCATAAAGTTTGTCATGGATTGGGCACAGAAGTTACCCCTTGATATGTTCTTCGTAGCTCCATCATGCGTGCCTGCCACCAACATGGAAACCAGTGGAGCAGAGATCAAAGCCCAAGATATTAAGAAGATACTCAAGATGAAAAACTTCATTGGTCTTGGCGAGATGATGAATTTCCCGGGTGTTATCAGTGGCGACAGAGAGGTTTTAAAGAAAATAGCTGCTGCCCAAGGCAAAGTCATTGATGGACATGCCCCAGGTGTTATGAATAAGCGGCTGAATGCTTACTTATCCGCCGGCATTGGCTCAGACCATGAGTCAACTACGCTAGAAGAAGGTAGAGAAAAGCTGAGACGCGGAATGCACCTTATGATACGAGAGGGCTCCTCAGAGAAAAACCTGGATACTCTCTTACCCTTGGTTAACGACAGGACGTATCACAGGTGCTTTTTTGTTGTCGATGACCGCAGTTGCTCCGATTTGCTCCAAGAAGGTGACATTGATGCTGTAGTCAGGAAGGCGATACAAAGCGGGCTTGAACCGGTACGTGCAATACAACTGGCAACCATCAACACCGCCGAATATTTCAGGCTGTACGACCATGGCGGTATTGCTCCCGGCCACATCGCAAATCTCATTACCATCACCGACCTTCCAAATCTCGAAATAAATATGGTCTTGTACAGAGGTCGCCTGGTAGCCAGGAATGGTAAATATCTCGAGGCACCACTAAAAGCTTCGGCTAATGAGCTAACCGATACCGTTCGTATCAAGCCATTCGCCATAGGAGCGCTAAAGTTAACCACAGATAGAAAATGCCTGCCAGTTATCGAAATAATCCCCGGCCAGATAATCACTAAAAAAAGAATTGAGCTCGTGAAAATCAAAGACGGCATAGTTATACCTGACCTAGAAGAAGATATTTTAAAGTTGGTAGTCGTGGAAAGACACAAGGCAAGTGGCAATATTGGCGTAGGACTGGTCAAAGGTTTTGGTCTGAAACGAGGTGCGCTAGCCTCGTCCATAGCCCATGACTCTCACAACATAGTAGCAGTCGGCACGAATGACTCTGATATCTTCACAGCAATCAAAGAGATTGAGAGATTGCAAGGTGGATTAGTAGTATGCGTCGATGGAAAAATCCTGGCAGCTTTGCCTCTACCTGTTGCTGGACTACTTTCACCTGAGCCCTTGGAAACAGTCGTAAAAAAATTTGAGAAAGTAGAGAAAACAGCCGCTGGACTAGGGCACGTCCCACCAGCTCCCTTTGCGCTCCTTTCTTTTATCGCTCTACCGGTAATACCCGAACTCAGGTTGACTGATATGGGACTTGTGGACGTACTAGAATTTAAATTGATTTAAAGACACCGCCAGCAGAAACATCACTGGCAACTACAAGACAGTCCTGGTCAGTTTAAAATAGCCGGAGTGTCAGTAATTTCGAGGGCATAGAACAAAGAACTTTTTAGACTATGATTAGGACCGATGTCTGATTTCCATCAACCGGCCTTTTCTGCCTTGGCTCGCGTGCTCCGCGCCAAAACTCTGATAGCTTCCATGAGGTCTTGACGCCTGCAATCTTTAGTCAGATACCAACTAGCACCCGCATCAAGCGCTGAGCCGACATAATCACCATAGACCGTTAGAAACAAGATTTTCACATCGGGCAGACTTCTCTTTATACGGCGGGTTGCCTCTGTGCCATCTATGCCGGGCATATGGGCATCCATCAAAATGACATCAGGGTTCAATTTTTCCGCTTTCGCCACTGCGTCCAGCCCATCCACAGCCTCCCCAACCACATCTATATCAGCTTGAGGCTCAAGGATGCTCTTGAGCCCCTCCCTTACTACTTCATTATCATCGACTATGAGCAACTTTATATTTCCCATTACATCTCTCCTGATATCAAGGCAAGCGTTTCTTCGGCATAGTATATACTTCAGCCAATAACCTTGACTTTAAGTTTACCGTCTCAGATCGGCTACACCATCAGGAGAGTGGTTGGTTTCACATACAGAAAAAGGTTGACTAAAAAATCAACCCTTTTTCCTATGCCGCGTAGTACTTTAGTATGACTAAAGACGGATAATACCCTTCTTAATAGCTTGAGTCACAGCTTCGGTGCGGTCATTCACTCCCAGTTTTTGAAAAATATTACTAATATGCGTCTTCACTGTACTCTGGGCGATGTTAAGCTGAGCACTAATCTCCTTATTAGCCGCGCCCTTAGCCATAAGGCACAATATTTCAAGCTCTCGACTTGAAAGCTCATCTCCAGACGGCGTCCGGCGAGACAGCTCGGAGAAACGGTCCAACAATTTCGATGCCACCACTGGTTGAATAAGCGACTCGCCCCGATGAACAGCTCTTATTGCCTTGAATAAATCCTCTCTCGGAGCATCCTTAAGCAGATACGCCCGAGCACCAGCTTCAATACCACTAAATATATACTCGTCATCGCTATATGTAGTCAGAATTATGAATTTGACATCGGGCATCTCTGACTTTATCTGGCGCATAGCTTCGACGCCGTCCATCTCCGGCATCCGAAGGTCCATAAGCACTACATCTGGACTCAATTCCTTGGCTTTATTCACTGCTTCCACCCCATCCTTAGCCTCTCCAACCACATCAAAGT
>CAZUEB010000156.1:0-3879 GCA_964619115.1 uncultured Dehalococcoidales bacterium | reverse complement strand
CAAAGGGTTTCCTCCACCTCCCGAGGCGATACATTTTCTCCTCCACGGATTATTATGTCCTTCTTGCGGTCGGTGATGTAGATGTAGCCGTCTTCATCGATGTAACCTATATCGCCCGTGTATAGCCAACCGTCCCTGATAGTTCTGGCTGTCTCCTCAGGCAGGTTCCAGTAGCCTTTCATCAGTGTCGGACCTTTGACTACGATTTCACCTTGCTGTCCTGTGGGAAGCTCGTGGCAATCGTTGTCGAAAACTTTGATGGTGTTGCATTTTAATAGACATTTGCCAATAGAGCCGTATTTAGGTGGCAGATAAGCCGGTTGTCCCGAGGTGGTGGCTCCTGATTCGGTTAGACCCCAGCCCTCTCTTATATCGACTCCAGTCTTTTGCTTCCATCTTAGAGCGACTTCTACTGGAAGTGCTGCTCCACCAGAATTGCAGTCTTGAAGTGAACTTAAATCGTATTTGTCCATGTCGGGATGGTCCAGCATCTGGATATACATGGTGGGCACTGCTGCCATCTGGGTAACACGGAATGTCTGGATACTTTTCATCGCCTCCTCAGGATTCCACCACCTGAGCACTATTGATTTTCCACCTGTAAATTGGCCTGTATTGCCGAATGCGATGCCGTAGGAGTGCGACAGAGGCAGTACTCCCAGGCTAATCATGTTTCGATTAATGCCGGTAACACAGTGGGATGTCTCAATCGGCGTGAGTGTTTTAGAGTCTATGGAGTGACTTGTTTGTCTCAAGGTTGTTGCGCGGTGGATAAGTACATATTCATAGAAAGACAGGGCGTTGATGTAAAGGGAATAGTGGGTGTGCATTACTCCTTTGGGGTGCCCCGTAGTGCCGGCGGTATACAATAGTGCGGCAACGTCATCACTGTCAGTCTCTTCTATTACAAGTCTATCCGAGCTGTTTGATAATAATTCATTATATGAAATGGTGTCGGGGACATCGTCTCTGTCGGTCAATATGATGTGTTTCAAATCAGGTGCGCGGCTTTGTGCATCCTTGATCCAGCCTAAATAATCAGAGCTGGTGAGTATCGCTTTGGCTCCACAGTCACGGTAAATGTAAGCAGCCTGGTCGGGGCGCAACAGTGGATTAAGTGGCACAACTATGCTACCTATTTTATATATAGCGGGAAAAGCGGAGAATACTGGCGGACTGTTGGGCATCTGTACTATCACCCGGTCCCCTTTGCCAATGCCGAGTGATTTGAGCGCATTGCCCAACCGATTGGCGTTATGGTTTGATTCGGCATTGGTATACCATCTTCCCTCGAAATAGATACTTTCGTATTCCCCGAATTTATTGACGTTGTCCTCAATTAGATAGCCGATGTTCATATTTCCCCTTTCATAAGTCCCGTTTTTTGGGCTGGAGGTGAGGCTGTTTAAGGTTTTTTGCCTTAGCGGTTGATAGTACACTTGTGGCTTTTAGGTGTCAAGCTTACATGTAGGTTTGCGGGAACTTTTTCTGCCCGCAAGCGGGGTCCTTAATAAATAAACGTTATACGGCTAGAGCCGGAATGAATTTTGGTTTTATCGGGTGAAACTATCTATTTCTGTTATTGCTTTGCTGAGGTCTCAGCGTTTGTCTCGCCTATCGTGCGGAGCACTCTTTCAAAGGTAGCCATATCCCTTTTGGAGAATGGCTGTTTTAGAGTTGTATCTAGCTCATCAGCGAACTCCAATATGTGAGGTCCTAGCTCTCGGGCTTTTTTAGTGAGGAGTACTAATGCGGACCTCCTGTCATCGGGGTTCTGTTTGCGTTCCACATAACCATTCTTCTCCATCCTGTCAATAATCCCGGTCAGCGTTGAGCTGTCAAGAGAGACCCGGTCTCCGAGCTCGCCGATAGTTATGCCGTCGCCCATCCACAGGGCACCGAATACAAAGTATTGTGGCGGAGTCAAGGAGAAGGGGGATAGACGTTTTTCATAGTAGTCATAGACGCGGCGCATGACCCGCCCCAGGTTGAAGCAGATATGTTTTCTGGCATCGTACATAGTTGGTGCTCCTGTAATTCGTGTATAATTATTTTGTGCACATTCTAAGAACCATCTCCGGGTTTGTCAATAATTAGGAAGAGCGATGCTGCTTTTTCTCATCACCAGGTTCGTTATGAGGCTGTTCGCATTTTGACACTATTTGGTGTCTATGCTAGAATTTGTGGGCACAATAAACGCTGATTTCAGGAGGTTTCTTAATGGTAGGCATTGAATCGTATGGAGCTTACATTCCCAGGTATCGAATAAATCACAATACAATCTTTTTTGCTGTAGGTTTTTTAGGCACTTTTCCCCCGCCGGGTGAAAATGCAGTTGCCAACCATGACGAGGATACGCTTAGTATGGCGGTAGCCGCTGGTGTTGATTGTCTGAGTGGGATGAAGCGGGAGAAGGTCGATGGCTTGTATCTTGCTACCACCAGTCAGCCGTATATGCTGAGACAGAACTCGGCGATTTTAGCCACTGCTCTCGACCTCCAGTCTAATATGAGGGCTGCTGATTTCGGTGGCTCCACTAAATCAGGGACGGCTGCTCTACTTTCTGCCTTCGACGCTGTTAACGGAGGTACTTTAAGCAATGTACTGGTTTGTGCTTCTGATTGTCGATTGAATAAGCTCGGTAGTTCTCAAGAGCATCTCTACGGAGACGGTGCGGCGGCTCTTCTGGTTGGAAATAACAAAGTGATTGCTACCTATGAGGGTTATTATTCTGTTTCCTATGACTTTCCTGACCGTTGGAAGGCGGCAGGCGAAGAATTTGAACATGCCTGGGAAGACAGGTTCATTCGAGACGCAGGTTATACCAAGATGATACCTGAAGCGATTTCCGGGCTTCTTAAAAAATACAATTTGAATATTAAGGATTTTGCTAAAATTGTGTTTCCGGGCATTTACGCCAGAGAACATGTTGCCATAGCCAAGCGTCTGGGTGCTGAGCCATCACAGGTTCAGGATACCATGCTTACTACGGTTGGTGATACCGGTTCAGCCTCACCCTTGATGATGCTAATCGCCGCCCTCGAGGACGCCAAGCCCGGGGATAAAATTATGGTTGTCAGTTTTGGAAATGGCAGCGATGCCCTGTTCTTTCAGGTGACCGAAAATATAAGGAAGTTGGGAGACAGGCGCGGAGTCAAGAAGCATCTGGCTTCCAAGAAAGAACTCGCCGGCTATGAGAAATATGTGGCTTTTAGAAACCTGGCTCCAATGGATTTTGGGATGCGGGGTGAGATAAGTATTCGTACTCCCATGTCAACTTTGTTCAGAGAGCGAAAAGCGATATTGTCGCTTTGCGGCTCGAAATGCCAAAAATGTGGCACACCGCAATATCCACCCCAGAGGGTGTGCGTAAATCCTGATTGTGGAGCTGTTGACCAGATGGAAGACTATCGCTTTTCGGACAAGAAAGGCGTCGTGTTCACTTATACTGGTGACAATCTGGCTGCCAGCATTGACCCTCCGTCAATTTATGGTCTGGTGGACTTTGAAGGTGGTGGAAGGTTCTGGTTTGATTTCACTGATTGTGACCTCGATTCGGTCAAAGTAGGCATGCCAGTTGAGATGACTTTCCGCAGAAGGTATCTTGATGAGCCGACGGGAGTTCACGGTTATTCCTGGAAAGCAACGCCGATACGAGCCTGATAATACCTGGTAAAAAGATAAACTAAGGAGGAAATCCAAAATGGAAGAAGGCATTAAGGATAAAGTCGCAATTATAGGGATGGGTTGTACCAAATTTGGAGAGTTGTGGGATAAAGGTGCTGAAGATTTGATGGTAGATGCTTTCCAGGAGTGCATCGAAGACGCAGGCATAGAGAAAAAAGACATTAAGGCGGCATGGTTCGGCGTGCATTTCGA
>CAZUEB010000155.1:1507-3933 GCA_964619115.1 uncultured Dehalococcoidales bacterium | reverse complement strand
TGATGCCTCCCGACGGATTTGAAGTCCGCGAAGCCCACCGGGACCCAAACGCTCCCCTGTCAGTATTTCGTCTGCTGTTATGGCAGTATGTGTCTTCTTATCAGCTAACTGAAGTAACATAATACCAGATTCTTATAGAGTAATGAAATCATTAGCTGTGATTTCGTACGTCCCAATCGGCTGGAGGTGCTGCTGCGGGGTTCAAATTTGTCGTTGCCGGTGGATAGGATTAGCTCTCTTTTCGCCTTTGTCTGTTATTCTTGGTCGATGGGCAGTTCTACTACAAATGTACTTCCTTTGCCCGGTTCGCTATCAACGTATATCTTGCCTTTATGTTCCGTTACTATGCCGTGGCAGATGCTCAAGCTCAGGCCGATACCCTTGCCTATTTCTTTGGTGGTGAAGAAGGGGTTGAAAATCAGCCCCAGGTTCTCGGGAGGAATGCCCGGACCATCATCGGCTAAGGAAGCTCTGATCACATCCCCTGATTTTTCGGTGGTGATGGTTAGAGTACCTTTCTTATGTGCCTCCAACATGAAATATTCGGCATTGGTGATGATATCCAGGAAGACCTGCCGCATCCGGACCGGGCCAGCCGTGACCAGTGGTAACTCTGGGTCGAATCTGGTCTTCACCTTGATGTTTGCCTTCTTCTGTTCATATTGTCGCAGCTTGAGCACATCAGTAATCAAGCTATTGATATCAACGAGTTGTCTTGCTTGTGGTTGCTTGAGAGCAAAGCCCATGAAATCTTTTATCACTTCAGCGGCACGCCGGGCTTCCTCGTAGATTCCTGTCAGGTCTTTCCTGACGTCTTCGGGCAAATCTTTCCTATCTAACAAAAGCTGGGAATATCCGATAACAGAAGTCAACGGGTTATTAAGCTCATGGGCAAAGCCTCCTGCCATATTGCCGAGTGCAGCCAGGCGGTCGGTGATGATAAGGCTGTCCATCATTTTCTTGCGCTCGGTGATGTCGCGGTCGATACCACGGTAGCCGTGTAACCTGCCTTTACTATCAAAGACTGGCATGCCGCTGGTTTCCATTATTACCAGGTGGCCGTTCTTGTGCTGGCATTTGTTTTCAAGTCTTTCAATCGGCTTGCCGGCTGCAATGATGTCTTTAAACGTATTGGTAATTCGATTTACTTCCTCGACGGGCATAAAATCGAATGGTGTCTTACCTATGACCTCTTCTGGCTCATATCCCAGCAGGTCTTTCACTTTAGGACTGGCATAGGTGTATACCCCCCTGAGATTAATCTCCCATATCCAGTCACTCGTGCTTTCGACAAGGGAGCGGAATTTATCTTCGCTCTCTCGGAGAGTTTCCTCGGTCTGCTTGCGTTCGGTGACGTCTCTCCCAACCCCCTGGATTGCGTGTGTTTTCCCCTCGCGGTAAATGACAGAGGCTTGGGTCTCCACATATACAAAATTACCATCTTTACACTTTAACTTGAACTCAGCCACTTCTCCTTGAGTACCGGTATCTTTAAGCTCCTGAAGCACCTCAAGAGCTTTGGCTATTTGGTCTTGGGACAGTAGCGAGGCAAAATTAAGCGAAAGGATTTCCTGTCTCTTGTAGCCTAGCAGGTTCAGAGCGGCATCGTTAGCATCAATAAAGTTCCCTTCAAAATCATGGATGTAGACTAAGTCAAGGGAACGGTCGAATAAGGCTCGATAGCGGTCATTACTTTGTTGTAAACCCTGAAATAGCGTTGAATACGGCTCTGTAAGGCTGGTCTGAATAACAGCTTTGTAGAGCAGGTAGAATGAGATAACCATCAAGAAGTGGCCAATCATATTCATAAGCCCATATACATCGGTATAAAGCGTAAAGGCCATTTCCGAGGCAATGGTTACTGCGAAGGATGCGATTAATAGCCTCAGAATTCTGGCATCAAACCGACTACGCTTCTGTATCAGAAGAAAAATGGCTGCCAGCGTGATGGCGCTGATTACGTATTCGCTGGCTATCTTGAAGGTGGTAAGTCCGGTGCCATCAATGAAGCAATCGGGGAAAATTTTCCAGTAGAAAATGGATGCCAATGTCAGGGATGTGACAACTGCATAACCGAGAAACACAGGTACAGGTCTTAACCTGCGGTCTATCAGCAGCGGAGCCGCGAGTAAGGAAAGGCTCTCTATATAACGAGCGGCAATCCAGAACTGAGTTGGCAGGTTGGCGCCATATCCTGGGAATACAGGCATGCCTTTGTAGGCTAAGGTGTGCAGTAATTGAACTATTGCGGTGAAAAGATAGGCGATGCCTATGAAAGTGAAATAGTTGCTGTTTGAAATGTTGCGTGTGTTCCAGGAAACCATGAAAATGCCGCAAGCTATAACAATGGCAATTGCCTCGGTGAGACTGTGGAAAAGCAGGTAATTGTATTGAGTGGTCAGATAAAGTCCACCAAGAATCAATAA
>CAZUEB010000155.1:0-1407 GCA_964619115.1 uncultured Dehalococcoidales bacterium | reverse complement strand
CCTACTGGAATTATCCGGAGAGAAAAGGCTATGGTGGGGTTGCCACATTCACAAAGACTGAGCCTGTCGCTGTGAAATATGCCTTTGAAGGCGCGGATTTTGACCTTGAAGGTAGAGTCATAATAACTGAACACGTTGATTTCCTTCTGATGAATGTGTATTTCCCTAACGGGAAAATGAGTCAGGAGCGCTTGAAGTATAAGATGGATTTTTACGAGGCTTTTCTCAGCTTTGCAGATTCCCTGAAGCTAAGGGGTGCCAAGCTGATTATCTGCGGCGATTTCAACACCGCTCATAAGGCTATAGATTTGGCCAGACCTAAGGAAAATGAGAAGGTCTCAGGATTCTTACCAGAGGAACGGGCATGGATGGACAAGTTTGTATCTCATGGTTATGTTGATGCCTTCCGCTATTTTAATGATGAGCCGAATCAATATTCATGGTGGGATATGAAGACTAGAGCCAGGGAGAGGAATGTGGGCTGGAGAATCGACTATTTCTTTGTAACAGACAATCTGTTGCCGGCGGTTTCGAATGCATTTATAATGGCTGAGGTAATGGGCTCGGACCATTGCCCTGTCGGGATTGTGTTGAAGGGAATAAAATAGAAGGAGAGGTGACATATGAAACTCGGAGGAGTGATTGCAATCATCGTGGTTTTGGTTATTCTGGCTTTGGGTGGTGGTGTGCTGGCTTATCAGCGTGGCGATGCTGAGGGCTATCAGGCTGGCTATGCTAAAGGCACCGAGGATGGCGAAAAGACAGGCTATAACGAAGGGCAGACGAAGGGATATGCCGATGGCCAGGCAGCCGGTCAAAAGGCAGGCTATGATGAGGGATATAACAAAGGTCAGCAGGATGCCCATCAATCGTATCAATCAGGTGAGCAGGCTGGTGAGCAGGCAGGATATACCAAGGGCTACAATCAAGGCTGGTACAGCGGTTGGTCGAATGGCTGGCAAGATGGCTGGTGGGCAGGCTGTAGCAACTGCTGGCAGCATTGTGAGCCGCTTGTAACCGGTGGTGCTATGGAGCAACATGCCACCGGACCGTCACAAGACTGGATGCCTGCCGCTCCAACACCTCCTCCACCTCAGCAGTAGTGTGCGCAAGACATTTTGAATAGGCACTGTCTTTGAGGGTACTGATGGCGGCTTTTGCTTGATGGCTTAGTGGTAATTGACGATAGCTTGTTTATGTCGTCAATGTGCCGCCGTCGACGACAATGGTTTCTCCGGTCACGTAGCTGGAGGCGTCAGATGCCAGGTAAATCATGGCTCCGACGATTTCATCAGGGTCGCCTATGCGCCCCAGCGGTACTCTCTTTAAAAAGTCACCTTCATACTCCGGCATTGCCTCAAATATGGAGTCACCGAGGCGTGTGTGTATGTGTCCGGGCGCTATAGC
>CAZUEB010000154.1:0-3944 GCA_964619115.1 uncultured Dehalococcoidales bacterium | reverse complement strand
GGACACATGCTGCCGTTGTTGTGATTCTTAACCGCAATCTTGCCGATAGTCGTCTTGCCTTCCTCAGGGCTCAGCCCATAAGTGTAGAAATATCTGGTAGCTATGAGGGAAAAGCTGCCCGGAGATGTACGGCGAGCTTCCAATACCGGTCCCATACCTCGTCCGGTGCCAAGCCCGGGGAAACCTGTATCCTTGAGTTTTTCCACGCCGAGTGCCAGTACAATATCGTACATGCCGGAAGCCACGCCGAAGCAGGCGTTTCTCAAGGTTTCGTGTCCGGTAATGCACCAGTTCTCCACGCGTGTCATGGGGATGCGCAATTTCAATGAGTTGGCTGCATGGGTGGCTCCTATACCGGTTGCGGGGGCGGTCACCGTTCCAAACCAGCAAGCCTGGATATCCTTGGGGTCGATGCCTGCATCTTCATAGGCTTCGTAGGTAGCCTCTATGGATAAGTCATCGATGCCTGAATCCCAGCGCTCTCCGAACTTTGTGCAACCCATGCCTATTATGGCGACTTTATCTTTAATGCTCTCCATTTCTTTTGCCTCCTTATCTTGGCGGTCGACATTTCCAGAAATAGTTATACATGCCGCCCCCTTCGTAAATTCTTCTGAATGTCAGTTCGACTGGCATGTCGATTTTAATCTCCTTGGGGTCGCAATCTGTCATTATGCAATATATTCTGGCATTATCCAGTTCTGATTCGATGACCATTTGTGGTATTACGGGGTCGTCGCTTCTGCCAGCTAGATTGTCTAAAGAGAAGGTGAACACCTTTCCTTTTTTGTCTGATAGTCTTACCTCTTCATAGTTATCTTTAGATTGGCATTGGTAACACACACGCTGTATTGGGAATGTAACTAGGCCACAGTTCTTGCATTTGCTGCCATGGAAGCGGATAGACCAGTTGCGCTCTCGCCAGCTAACGCTGGCTGATGGAAAGAGGCGGAAGGATTCTCCGGGCTGCGGTTCCAATATGCCACGGTAACTGAGATATCGTTCATAGGTAGGCAACGCCCGTTTTGAGGCTAAAAAGCCTTTAATCCCACGTCTACCGGTGCTGGTTTTTCCCCCCTCAGCAGTGACCTCGATGAGGAAAACGTCGCTGCCGTCTCCGTAGCTGGCAACTAGCAATTTGTCGCCTTCTTTAGCATTTTCTAGTGCTGCTACTAGCAGTAATAGTGAATGGGCACAGCCGCATACTCCAAGGTTACTAGAAAGCAAGTCCTGAAGCTGTGTCTTAGGGTCGAAACCTAGCTGTCGGGCAAGCTGCTGTTGAGTGCGGGCGTTGGGTGCGTACAGCACGGCTTTAGTTATGTCCACTGCTGAGAGATTTTGCTTTTTCATCAGACCTGAGATTGCTTTAGACATGTTTTCTATGTAACCATGTTCAATTATGAAGCGGTCTTCCCATGATTGTACGAAGGTATCTTTATCTAATCTCCAGACATCGTACATCTCGTTGGATATTGTGTGGCTAGCTTTAATGTTGGCGGCGGGCTTCTCCTTTTTACTCACCAGCAGGGCTGCTGCGGCATCGCCGAAATGCTGTTCATAATCCGAACGCGGGTAGGCTAGGCGACAGTCAGCGGCGACAACGATTATGTTTTGTGCCGAGCCGCTGTTTACCGCATCCAACGCTGCCCTGAGGGCGTTGGTACCGGCTCGCAGGCTGTTTCCAAAATCGGCGGTGATTATCTCTGGTCTCAGGTCGGAGGCTGCCGCTATCAAAGAAGCGCATTGCTTTTCCCGAAAGGGTGCAGTGGTGGAGGCAAAATACAAACCGTCAACACTGTCGCGGTCAACTCCGGAGAGACAGTCGAGTACTGCCTCTACTGCCATTGTAATGGTATCTTCGTCGTTGTTGGCTACGCTCCGCTCGCCGCCAAAAGACGCTCTACCCCAGGCGGCACCTATAGTATCTCGATTTAGTCGCCACAGTGGCACATAAGCCCCGTAAGAGATGATTCCTGACATAGAGAGAACCTCCTTATAGCCTAAGTTTAATTTGAAGGTTGTTTTGAGATAAAAGACAATCTTTCATAAATAAAGAACGCACTAGGTGAGAGAGCTAACATGTTACCATGTCATAAACACGGGGTTCAAGTTCCACCGGTGGTGAATATAGGATTTGCTTGACAAACTGCTGTACAATGTATGCAGATAACTGCTATAGCTAATGTTTTAAAGGGGGTGTGATGCTAAAATACAAATTCGGGATAGCGTTTATCGTCATGTTACTTGTTCTGGGTCTGACCTTGCCGGCTTGCACATGTCAGCAGCCGACTGAGACAGGTGAGCCGTCGACTCCACCCGGACAGCAAGCAGCAGGTGCCCTCTCGTTCAAAGCGGCTGAGTATGTGAATGCAGAATACGGTTTCTCCCTAAAATACCCTGAGGAATGGTTAGAGCAACCCAATGAAGAGCCGACGACTGTTTTCTATGCTGCTTCGGAGAAAAGGGTTCCCGCATTGGCTATTTCTGCAATGGATGGTGCCACTTTTGCCGAGGCGCTTACCGCCGCCCTGTCCCTGGCTGGCTCGGATATAAACATTGTCACTGAGCGGGCGTCGACTCTGGCGGATGGTACACCAGCCACCGAAGCCGTGGTCAAGTGGAAGGTTCAAAACTTTGGAGCTGAAACCTTTGTCCTCGGCGTGCAGAAGGACGATAAGTGGCTCATAGTTTATATAACTACTGTACCTCTGCTGGCAAAGTATAATGAGGCCCTGTTTTCGGAAGTGGCACATACCCTGCAGTTCAAATAGCGGGTGTTCCACTATTTCATGAAATAGCTCTGTTTGAATTACTTTGCTGTCTTTTCCTTTTGCTCCATGACCAAGAAGCGAGCCAACCTGTCGAGTTTGAAGATGGTGTTAAACTCCAGGTTTTTGCTAATCCATAGTCTTTTCGTTATGACGGAGTCGGTGATGGAGCCCTTATACATCAATCCGTCAAGCAAAGTCTTAGGGTCTTCACATGCCATGACGAAGTCGGGAGATGCCAATTTCTTGTCCTCAACACGGAAGTCGCCGTTATCGATGCGCATGGCAAACTCGCCAGCTTTTGTCTTTACAGTGATATCTCGCTTCCAACCTTCGATGGCTCTGCGAGCCCGTTTCGACTGACTCATCTTAATGGCTATGGATTGCATCTCCTTAAGGTACTGTCTGAAGTTAGCTATGTCTTTGTCAGTTGGCTTTGGAAATTGAGGCTCCTTTGGTATTGCCCAGTTGATTTCAGATTCCTGGAGTCCTTTCTTAGTAACTTGTTCTGGGGTTAATTCTGAAGTGGGTATGCAGTAGATATCTGATATTTGTCCCACTCGTTCGTCTCTGAAGATTACCTTGACTTCCGTGCCTTTTTTGATTAATCCTGGCACCAGTATGCCAGTTGTGGTGTAAAGCATGACGCTCAGGGCTGTATCGGCGCCCTCCAGTATTACACGTCCCCTGCCGAAGGGCGCTTTATCCAGAAACATTGAAGTGGCGAAATAGGTGATGGGTGGAGTTGTGTTCATTTTTCCTACTTGACCTACTTCTACCAGCTTGGTGGGTGCGAACTCGCAATCAGGGCAGTGGGTCATCATTGGTGGCACCCTTACTATGCCACACTTTGAGCATTTACAGCCGAGAATTTTCTTTTCGTTTTTAATGGCGAGGAAGAATGGTGAAAGCTCACCCGCGCTTCGCTCATAGAATGTATACATAGCATCGTTCTGCAATAGATAGTCCTGATTATCAAGTGTTATTACCCTGCTCTTTATTTCTGGTATGAAATTGTCGGGTATAAGTTTTCGCCTTTTTTCTGGCATAGTTGGACCTCCTTAGTTATTCATGCTCCAGTATTGCGCAGGCTGTATATTGGGAGACAGTGCTTCCTGTACCGTGAACCAGCGCTGTCCTGAGTTTTCTTTTAATGAGCTCGTTTCTGGCCGACCA
>CAZUEB010000153.1:0-3965 GCA_964619115.1 uncultured Dehalococcoidales bacterium | reverse complement strand
CTCACCGCACTGCTTGCATGCTACTACTAGCGGCACTATTTCCAGGTCGAGATAAGCTCCGCTGGCAACGGTATTCTCCGCCATCAGCCCAAAACAAAAGATTAGCTGCGCCGGGACAAGCCCCCGCAGTTCACCTGCTACCACATTGACCTTAGTAACTCTTTTGGCGCCTTCTTTTTCGGCTGCAGTAACGGCAATATTGACTATGTTCCGAGCAATCGCCATCTCATGCACGTGCCTTGGTCCCGAACTTCTTTTGATAACGCTGATTAAGCCACGATATCCACTCTGAAATCCCATCACCGGTGATACAGGAAATATCTATGATATCCATCTTAGGGTTGACCTTTTTGACGTTCGCCTTTGCCTCTTTCAAACTAAAATTGGTATATTTCAGCAAATCAATCTTATTGATGAGGAGCAAAGACGATTCGCGAAACATCTGCGGGTACTTAAGTGGCTTCTCGTCCCCTTCGGTCACGCTGAGTATCATAATCTTGTAATCCTCTCCCAGCTTGAAACCGGCGGGGCAGACAAGATTGCCCACGTTCTCAATAATCAGAATGTCTACCTTTTTCAAATCAATATGAGGCAGAGCATAGGTAATCATATTGGCATCAAGGTGACAGGCGCTACCGGTGGTCAATTGAACCACAGGCAGCTTATACTTTTGCAATCGTTCCGCGTCTCGACTGGTCTCGACATCGCCGGTGATGACTCCAAGACGCAACTTGCCCTTAAGAGCCTCGGCAGTTTTTTCAAGCAATGTCGTTTTTCCAGCTCCGGGTGAGCTCATAAGATTGAGCACCAGATTTCGGTGCTTGCTGAAAACGTCTGTATTGTCCGCAGCGATACGGTCATTTGCCTCAAGTATGTCAGTCATTACATTTATTTTCATTTTTTATTCCTCATATCATCTAGTCGAGTTTAACATCCCACGCAAACCAATGCAAAAACAGAGCCACTCAGTTCACTTTTCCGACTTATACTCATAAAACCCTTTTCCCGTTTTTCTACCCAGGTCACCAGCTTTTACCTTCATAATCAAGCATCTCGGTGGCTTGAATTGCTCCCGCATCATCTCGCGGTACTGCGTCGCGGTGCTTGCGATACCGATATCAAGACCCACCATGTCACGTAGCTCAAAAGGACCCATCCTGAAATTATAAGCCGCCTTTAAAGCCGTATCTATGTCCTGTGGTTCAGCTATGCCTTCATCGTACATGTTCAAGCTTTCATTGAACCAGATCTGGAGAAGCCTATTGACAATAAATCCTGGCGAATCCTTGCATATCCCGGGCTCTTTACCCAGTTTCTTGCACAAATCCACCATGGTGTCTAATGTTTCTTTGGACGTCTTATCATGGGTAATAACCTCTATTCCCCTCATAAGCTGTGCAGGATTAAACCAGTGCATACCGACGAACTTACCAGGCCGCTTTGTCGACATCGCCATCTCAGTGATGGACTGGGCCGACGTGTTCGACGCAAATATGGTGTCCGGACGGCATATCTGTTCGAGCTCTTTATAGAGTTCCTTCTTTATATTGATATCTTCAACTATAGCCTCGATAACCAAGTCAACATCCTCGACCGCTTCTTTCAGGTCGGTCACGCCTTTGATTCGTCCTAACGCAGCATCGGCTTCAGATTGGGTCATCCTCTGTTTTTCGACGTTGCCGCCCAGGAATTTGCGAATTTTGCTCATGCCGGCTTCCACAAATTCATCCTTAACGTCTCGCAAATTAACTTGATAGCCTGCTTGCGCACAAATCTGAGCTATACCATGTCCCATAGCCCCAGCTCCCAGTACTGCAATCTTCTTGATTTCCATTTTCATGCCTCCGATATTTTCTAAGCCGCCTCTGCCTCTTGTTGTGCCCTAGCTATATATATAAAAGCCACGCCCTGTTTTCTTACCCAACCAGCCAGCATCGACCATTTTCCTGAGCAAGAAGCAGGGCTGATACTTGGGACCAAGCTCCTCTATCATAGAATTCAGAATATCCACCACCTTGTCAACGCCTAAATTGTCAGCAAATTCAAATGGTCCCATGGGCCAGTTCACACAGACCTTCATCATTTTATCGATATCCTCTTTTGTTGCCAGCTTCGATGAATACATCACCGCCGCCTCGTTCACTATCGAAGCAATCACTCTGTCCAAGATAAAGCCGGGCGTTTCCTCAAGCTTTACAACAGTGATGCCCGCCTTTTCCAAGAACTCTTTCACAATCTGGATAGTATCGTCAGAAGTCTGCAACCCTTTGACTATCTGAACCAAATACTTTTCCTCAAAAAGGTTTTTGGTAAAGTTTAGTCCGACAACTTTATCTGGCCTCTTGGTCGCCCTGGCTAACTGTGTCACCCACGGATTAGCCGTAGTGGTCGCCAGAATTGCGTCCTTTCGACATCTGGCATCACAGTTTTTGAATACCTCCTTCTTTACGGCAATATCTTCAGGAGCAACCTCAAAGACAAGGTCGACATCCGCCACCTGTTTGGCATAATCTTCAGTCAAATCTGAGGTGACAACCCTAACACTTACCTTTGCCAGAAGCTCTTGCAACTTCAGCACAAATTCTCTATCGCCGATAATGCTGACTGCACGTATATTCATAATTGTCCTCCTACCTAAAACCAAAAAATTAGCATATTCGAGAAGAATATCAATGTCAAGCTGAATAAGTTGCTGACTTGTGCTTGTTTCTCAACAGAGACGATATAGAAATTCAGCCTTCTATGAACTCTCGCACGTAGGTGTTAACAAGAGCCGGCTTCTCATGGATAACCCAGTGCGAGCCATCGGGGATTCGTTTGACTGTCAGGTTAGGTACGTATTTTTCGAGGCCATCGAGATTACTGGCAAGTAGCCATCTGTCCTTCTCGCCCCAGATTACCAGAGTCGGCACCGTGACCGTGAACAACGAAGGGTCTGCAGATAAGACATCATCACTTTCACCGATAAACGAGCCAAGATGAGCAGCCCGATAGTAGTTTAAGCCCCCAGTGAGTGCCCCCGGCTGTGACCAAGCTTCAATATATGCTTTCCTGTCTTCTTCCGTGAAATAGCCCTGCTTAAGGCCATCCTCTAAAAGGCTACTGACAAGCATGGCATAGTTGTTTCTTGCCAATATGCCCTCAGCCTCCGGACTGCGATGCACCAGAATATACTGACTGGCTTTCTGTTGCTCTGGATTATTACGGAGCTCGCGTGTAAAGATAACGGGATGTACACCATTTATAATGACGAGCTTTTCCAAATAGTCCGGATGACGTATTGCGAACGGCCAGGCCACTCCAGCACCCCAATCATGAGCCACCAGGACAAATCTCTTGTGTCCAAGGTGTTCAGCAAGAGCGCGAATATCTTCGACCAGAAATTTCATCCTGTATTGCTCTACATCGGCAGGTTTCGACGAGAGATTGTAGCCACGCATGTCTGGTGCTACAGCTTGATAATCTCGCCCGAACTCAGCAAGCTGATTTTTCCATTCATACCAGAACTCAGGGAAGCCGTGGAGAAACACTATTAATTTGCCTTTGCCAGCAGTCAAATAATGCAGGCGAATATCGTTGACATCAGCATATTTGTGCTCGAACATGATTATCCACTCCTCCTAAAATAGAATCTCCTAAATGCCGTAGAATGCCTGAACCACAAAAAACAGTTGACAATAAACAGCGTAGCTAATTGTAGAACATATAACAAACGATGCTGTCCCTGATGCAGAGGCAATTTGCTACACCAGGGACTTACCGTTTTCTCTAACTTATGGTTAGATGCAGGTCTATTTCAATGTCCCCGTCTTTTTGAGAAATTCCTCGACTTTAGCCACCAGGTCCCTTGGTTTAATAGGCTTTGATATATATTCAGAGACATCAAACGCAAACGGCTGGCCGAGCGACTCCGAGAAGCTGGTCAGTGCCAGTACAGGCACTTTAGCAAGCGATGGGTCTTTACG
>CAZUEB010000152.1:0-3986 GCA_964619115.1 uncultured Dehalococcoidales bacterium | reverse complement strand
CTCTCAAACACCGGCTCCATGTCCTTTTCCAGTTTGGCGCCGGCAACATCAATCATCAAAGCCAGAGAGTAACTTCCCCCTTCTTTCATGTCCTTTATATCCGGGCCGATGACCTCTATCTTCTCGTTCTCGACCTCATCAAGACCCTTCAGCGTCACCAACTCAAACTTGATTTTTATACTGGGGCCGCCGAACTCAACATATAAGTCGGCTTTCCTGATTACTTCGCCCTCGTATTGTGGGCCAACATCTACTGGGAAAATACCTGCCATTCTATGCCTCCTTACTCTTTAAATTTGTAATTAGATTATCTAGAAATTCCTTCCATTGCTCATCTTTTCTCATATTAGGAAGGGAATAGCTGGCATGCGGATAATAGTATTTGCATAAAGTCATAGTCTTAAGGTGCGGGGCGTAATGTTTCATAGTAGACAGACCCTGTTCACCGAGGTCAGTCCTGAAACCGAGAAACATCACCAAATCGTGATTGCCTTCCTTTTTAACACCCTGCCATCCCGGGTCCTTGAGATGGTTGAGTATCTCTATGATATCATAGCTGCTGGCCGGCTCAACACCCAGCTCAATTAGCTTCTTCTTGGTGTGGGCAGTAGCACATATCGGGATATCAAGTGTCCTGGCTATCTCCACACCATACTCTATGAGCAGTTTCCCACCCAGAGTCGTGGTCACAGCCCATGAGCCAAGTAACAGCAAAGGCCTGTTAGCACGTTTAATCAGGTGGGCATACTCGCTGGCATCTTCGATGATTCTAGCCGCCTTGGTGCCGGTTAATACATTAACTCGGTGATACGGTAAAGTCGTGGTCATAATAAAACCTCCTTACTTAGCCACCTTAATAGATTTAATAGCTTTCTCTATCGCCAATTTTGTCATAAGCCCGCCACGATGCATCAGGGTATCCTCAAACTCCTGGTCCATCGCCATCGTTGCCAGGCAGGGATATTGGTGATGCAGAAGCCCGGATTTCTCCACTGCGTCCCTTTCCCACACCCCAGCCAGGCCATCAGCCACATACGGGCTACAGCCACAGGGGGTTCCCCTGATAACTGAAACTCGCTTTATTCTATCTTTATCAAGCTCTATGTCTACTTCCGGTCTACCAAAATATTTAGCAAATTCTTTAATATTCGGATTCTGGCTATCTTTCTCCGCCAGTGTGCAGAAGGGAACCGGATAGACCATGTCTACCCCCATAGATTCCAGCTTGCGTTTAATCTGTTTGGCCAGGCCAGGCGGTAACCAGACACGGTTATCCGCAGGGGCAATCACCGCTTTGGCACGGCATTTCTCTGCCATGTCGGGAATCATCTGAGCCACCCCGGGATGCTCACCAAGAGATATAAGTAAATCGGCCTCCGGCAATTCTCTAGTCAGAAATTCATTAGCGTCATCTATTATGGCTGGCAACCCCTGTTGGAAGGTGTAAGAATAAACCTTCCATCCAGCCGGACCATACTTCCGTACGTTATCGGCAATTCTCTGACCGTAATGGCCCTGTATAGCTACCAGAATGCGCATATAATTCTCTTCTGCATCTACTTAGTGGACAACAGCATCTAAGGGCACTTCAGACGGATACGTACCAATCAGGGTAGGCAAACTCAATACTGGCTTCTCTTTCCAGCCGACCTTCTCCAGATGCGCCAATACTTCCTTTTTAAAGAATATAGGTATATCAGAAGTCTTTCTAACAAAAAGATGGATGTCGTCGGGCAGTGTTCCCAGATACTGCTTATGCAGACCGATATAATGGGTAAGTTTGAGCTGTCGACCTTGTGGAGTATCGTTCTTCCTGATGCAGAGCTTGGCTATGGTGACCATCGCCCTCTCTTTAGACTCGACCACAGTGATTAAATGCTCCGGAGATGGCTCCTCAGTGTCCACCAGTTTTTTCTCCCTGCCGTCCATAACAGTCCAATCATCCTCCTCCTTACGGCTCATGTAAAGCCTCCTGTATTTGGCGGAATGAGGACCAAGAACTACGGGGATTCCTACCCTGTTGCATCCTGTGGCAATCGAAGCCGCCTTCTGGGACATGGCCCCCCAGGCTACGCCGCAGGCGCCAACTCGGTTCAAGATATAGTCTGCGATAACCTCGTAGTTACCCCTCAAAGGCAAGCTGGCAAATATATTAGCCACTTTCATGGCAGCGCCGGTGATATGTGCATTAGATACGCAGGAGCCGATGTTAAGCACTCCGCCGGCATCAAAATTAGGTGGATATTTTTCATATACGGTCTTGCCATCCTTGTCCTTCTTCATGCCAGCCGCCATCGCGGAACATCCAGTCAGCACCACGATATACTTTCTCTTAGCGAATTCATCAACTATGTCGGCGATCTCCGATATTTCCTCTGGGAAATTGGAGCAGCCAACGATGGCGATGATACCGGGGATGGTGCCCAAAACTATAGGAGCTCCAACCTTTCTTATCTCTGTATCCATGACCGGTCCTCGCCCGGCTCGTACCTTCCAGGTTTCATTCCCGGCCACAGCCTGCATCATCTTGAAGATAGGCACATGGCGAGGGCACTCCTGCTCACACTTGCCGCAGCCGAGACATTTGCTAAACACCTCTGCTAGTGGCTCCAGGTTACCATTCTTGGCTGCTTCTACGGCATCACCGACCGGCAGCAAGTTGGGGCAGACTTGGCTGCAAAGGTTGCACAGCCGATGGTCCTTAGCCAGCTCGGGCACCTGTTCAGGCGTCACCAGCTCTTTCTTTCGTTTCGGTGCCAGTTCCAGAGCCACCTTAACCGCCACCTCGGCTGCCTTATCCGGGTCAAATATCAACGTTTGCTTACCATTGTCCACCATTTCTCTAATTATCTCATCGGCTTCTTTCTTGCTGACATCCTCAAGCCCGTAGGAAGCTTTGTCTGTAGTGGCAATGAAGGCCGAGCCAACTTTTGCAGCCTGTTGAGGTATATCTGTTCTGATACATTGCTCGTCAGTAACTATAACATCAGCAAAGCCGGTCTTAACGAAGTAGAGCTGCCGGGACAACGGCCCCACTATCTTGGCTCTTTCACTATATCTCGTTACCTCCAGGGCGGTGCAACAAATGCCACCAACCTCAACCTTATCCTGCAGTCCATGCTCGTTAATATAATCAACGATTGGAACAGCCGTTACCGGGTTATGCCCGACCAAAAGAATCATTGGCTTCGTTTTATCTATAGAGCCCCAGCCCATATCTACCAGTGGCGTATCGGCCACCGATGTTGGGTATTTGAAACCCACAATTTCAGCAATGTCACAAACCTCCATAGCCACATGGTCCAGCATTGAAGCGTGAAGTGCCTTAGACTCATAGTCTAACGCAGAACCCTCCTGGCCAGTGTGCAACGACGAGATAAGGTGTATAAGTTGACTCTCCACATACTCAATAGCCTTCTCCAAATCACCCAGAGTCTCTGGTTTTAAACCAAGGACCGTCCTTATGTGCGGGGCCTCCACGTTTACCTGATCTCCAAGGTTAATTGGATAGTCTCGACCATGTTTCTCAATCAAATAGTGAAGCACATGTCGGCCATGCCCACCGTGAGCCGACATTCCCATACAGCAAGCCAGGAGCACAACCCTTGCCTGCTGGGCCGAAATGTCGATACCGCAAGCCCCTCTCTTATCTCCGGTAAGATCGCACTTGCCATAGGTACAGAAACAGCACAAATCGCACATAGGAGCATAGAAGGGCTTATAGGTTTTCATCAGCCTCATATCCCAGTTCCTTAAGTCTGGAATCTCAGGCATCGGCGTATGTCCAACAGGTTCCCAGTTATCCTCCGCTCGTATTATCTCATTAACCGTATCCTTCCTGGTGTGTTTCTTCTTAGCAGCTACTGCCATGTCGAAGTCCTCCTTATATAAAGCATTTCATACTAAATTATATCTCTTACCGAGAATAGTTACCAATATTATATCTTCCCGTCTATGACCTCTCTCATGAGCTTGCAGTTCTCAGG
>CAZUEB010000151.1:0-3987 GCA_964619115.1 uncultured Dehalococcoidales bacterium | reverse complement strand
ACCTATGACGGCTCCTAGTGCTGCACCTTGGGCGACGCCAATGAGGTATGGGTCAGCCAGTGGATTACGGAAGAGTCCTTGGTATGTGGTACCGGCAACGGCTAATGCGGCACCAACTAGTCCGGCTAAAAGTAACCGGGGCAGGCGTATGTCGAAAATGATTGTTTCTGTATTGCTAGTCCAGGTTGGTTGTATATGGACAAAAGGTAGTTTGTCTAATAGAACATCGCATAACGTGCCGAAAGGAATATCAGTGCTGCCTACAGCTAAAGTCGCTATAATGACTATTCCTAGCAGTATGACCAGCCCGACTATGGCATAAATTCGGCTGCGCCAATGAATTGGGTAAATGACTGCGGTTTCGGAAATGCTCGAGTTCTTAAATAGTTCTAATGCCATTCTTTTTAAGTTCTTACTTCATTCAATACTGATGCACATGCTGGTTTCCTTCTGGTCATTTGAACAGTTCCGGGTGAATGAAGTATGCCATCTGTTCTAGGGCTTCGACTATTCTGGGACCAGGGCGGTGTATCAGGTCGCCGTCAATTTTATATACTCTGTTATCCAACATTGCCTGGGTATTTTTCAACCTGGGTTCAGTCTGCACATATTGCCAAGTTAGGTCCTCTCCAGTACCCATGCCAATCGAGGCTATTATTACCTGTGGGTCTCTGGAAATGACTGTCTCTAGGTCGATTGTTTTGTCGCCAGATATGTCGGAGGCGATGTTTTGTCCGCCAGCATTGCGGATTACATCGTCAGCCAGAGTCCCTGTGCCGGCGGTCATTAGGGGGTCATGCCAGGTCATATAAAAGACCTTCGGCATTGCATCCGGAGGCAAGGTTTGAATTTTATCGGCTACCGTTTCAATCCTTGTTTTCAAATTGTTAGTAAGCTCTGAAGCTTCCCTATTTTGCCCGGTGATTTTGCCCACCAGTGTGATACTGTTCAACACTTCAGGTAGGGAGGTTGGTGTTAGAGCCACAACTGTCAGTCCAAGTTTTTCCAGCGTCGGTATGACCGTTTTGCTGTGAATGTTGGTTGCCAGCACCAAGTCCGGTTCAAGTGAGACTACCTTTTCTATGTCGACACTACTGAAACCACCTATTTTGGGTTTAGTTTCAGCCGCCTGAGGATAGTTACAATACTCGGTGACTCCAACTAATTTGTCGCCTAATCCGAGAGCGAACAGGATTTCGGTGTTACTTGGTGACAGGGAGACGATTCTTTGGGGTATTTTTTCAATTGTTATGCTTCTGCCAAGTCCGTCAACTATGTTGCCTGGTGGAGATTGTGGAATGCAACTGAGGCAAAGGAGCAACGTTAAGGTTACCAGAATAAAAAAGTATTTTGGGATATGTTGGCTCATTATTTCCCCCTTTGTGTTGATGGCAAATTAAAATCCCCATGCTCCGATAAGCAAGGGGATTAATTCAAAATAATAAATCCCACCCCCTTACTCCGCGGAGGCAGCCATACCTAGCAGGGCAGATGTTCTGACTGTTACAGCAGGCGGGACTGTGCCGGGATTCCACCGGCTTGCATTCCAATTAAGCCCAAGGTTACCCTTGTGCACCCTACCACAGTTATTTAATTTGTTAACAGAATAGCTTGAAATAGGTCTAAAGTCAATAGCCTTGGGCGGTGTATCTTGTTTTGTGTGAATTCTTCTTTGAGGGAGGGCGTATCTTTTCACTAATGTCAAAAGCACATGGAAATGAGGAAAGGGTAAAGTAACACAAAACCCCTATCCAAAGACAGTATTTTCCCCCTTGCTTTCGCCTTGTTGAGCATGATATACTGTCGCTTCGGCAAGGCGAAGCTCGGAGATTTGATTGCAGGTAATCCTGGTCAATTACACTCCAAATAATGATTCTATTATTGCGGCTGTTGCTAGGTCTTCAGCTTCTGAGTCAACTATCAAAGAATTTTGGCGTACACTAAATCTCAAGCATAAATATAATTTGCTTAAGCAACTTTTAGACCCGCACGGTGGTGCAGATCTCAAGCCCAAATGTTACTGTCTTGGCTATTGTCGTAACTGATAAAGCCGCGCAATTTTTATTATACAGGACTCGAAGTAGCGGCAAAATAATAAATCGGGGGTGATAGATATAGGTTATATATGTTTAAGCTGGCTCCAGAATTTGGGCAAAATAAACAGCCTTCAACTAGGGAGGGAAAAAGAGAAATGACTGCAAAGATTATCAGTGGCACTGAAGTAGCTGCCGAGATTCGCGAGGAATTAAAAGGCAGAGTAAAGAAACTGAAGGATAAGGGTGTGACCCCAGCACTAGCTGTGGTGCTGGTAGGAGAAGACCCAGCCTCGGTTTCCTATGTTACTGCTAAGGCTAAGGGCTCTGAGGAAATAGGCATGCACGAGGAGACGATTCGCCTACCGGCTGATACCCCAGAGGCAGAAGTTCTAAAAACAGTCGAAAAGCTCAACAAAGACCCTAAATTTCACGGTGTGCTGGTACAGTTGCCTTTGCCCAAGCACATTGATACTGAAAAGGTGATTAACTTTATCTCTCCAGAGAAAGACGTGGATGGTTTTCATCCGGTGAATGTGGGCAAGGCGCTTAGAGGCGAACCATGTCCTTTGCCTTGCACTCCTCACGGAGTTCAAGAATTGTTGGTCAGGAGCGGTAATGACCCCAGTGGCAAACATGTCGTTATCTGTGGCAGGAGCAATATTGTAGGTAAGCCTCTGGCGGCTATTCTGATGCAAAAAAAGAAAGGGGCTAATGCTACGATTACCATTTGCCACACTGGCACCAAGGACATAGGCTATTATGCCAGGCAGGCAGACATTGTCGTGGCTGCCATGGGTGTTCCTAAGGCGATAACTGCTGACATGGTCAGAGATGGTGCAGTGGTTATCGATGTCGGTGTTAACCGTGTGGAAGATAAGACAAAAGAGAAAGGTTTCCGCCTGGTTGGTGATGTCGATTTTGATGCTATTAAGGAAAAGGCATCGGCTATAACTCCTGTTCCTGGTGGCGTCGGTCCCATGACTGTAACCATGTTGCTGATGAACACGGTAGAAGCCGCTGAGAGAAAAGCAGGTATAACTGGCTAGAAAAGAAATATCTTAATAAATTGCTAATTTCTTTGGCTATTCAGCGCAGAATCAAAATAAAGTAAAAAAGTAAGGAGGATATTATATGGCTTATGACGCAGTAAAAATGAAGGATTGGCAGATTTCAGAGGCAGCCGAAAAGAACATGCCCACACCGGACGAGTGGCGGGAGAAGCTCGGCCTGCAAAAGGATGAGATAATTCCCTATGGACGGTTATGCAGGCTCGACTTCATGAAAATCATCGAGCGCCTAAAGAAAAAGCCGGACGGCAAGTACATCGAGGTAACTGCAATAACCCCGACACCGTTAGGGGAAGGCAAAACGACAACTACGATGGGTATCCTCGAGGGTATGGGCAAGCGAGGCAAGAATGTGGGCGGCTGCATACGCCAGCCATCCGGTGGCCCCACCATGAATATCAAGGGGACTGCTGCTGGCGGCGGCAATGCGCTACTTATCCCAATGACCGAATTTTCCATGGGGCTAACTGGTGACATCAATGACTTGGTTAATGCTCATAATCTGGCTATGGTAGCTCTTACTTCTAGGATGCAGCATGAGCGTAACTATGACGACGCTGAGCTGGCCAAACGCAACTTGCGCCGCCTGAACATTGATCCCACCAGGGTAGAGATGGGTTGGGTTATAGACTTCTGCGCCCAGAGTCTCAGGAATATCATCATAGGCATCGGCGGTCGCATGGATGGCTATATGATGCAGTCTAAATTCGGTATTGCCGTCAGCTCCGAGCTTATGGCTATGCTATCTATTGTAAGGGACCTGGCTGACTTGCGTGAGAGGATGGACAAAATCACTGTAGCCTTTGATATGAAGGGTAACCCTGTGACTACAGGTGACCTGGAAGTGGGTGGTGCTATGACTGCCTGGATGCGCAACACCATCA
>CAZUEB010000150.1:0-4066 GCA_964619115.1 uncultured Dehalococcoidales bacterium | reverse complement strand
ATAGAGAGAGGCTAGAAGTAAGACCACCAGCATCTAAAGCCAGAACACCGTCTATAAGAAAGGACACCAGCCGCAGACCTTCAGCTTCAGTACTATGAGCACCCAGAATGTGTATCTCCATTTTTCGTGTTCCCGATTTACAGATTTCCCCCGAGCTTAATCCAATGGTGACACTGTTCTATTACCTTGCTAGCCAATCACATATTATGGCCCAGCCAACAATAGGAATCAAGTCCACTTTTGCTCTAAAATGAAGCCTTGTGCTAAAATTCGCCTTGCTTTTGTTGGAGGGAAATATCAATGAAGCGTATATTTGTTGCCTTATTACTGATGAGCTTGGTAATAGGCATGGCTGGTTGTTTACTGCCTCTGCCCATAACCCCCACACCATCACCCCCGGAGAATGAAACGCCGGCTGCCAAGACACCCAGTCCGCCGTTAGACACGAGTTGGGCACCACCACAACCAAAACCTGAAGCACCAACACTGCCCAGCATCGCCGACGTAGTGGAACAGGTTTACCCATCGGTGGTAGCCATAAGCACTGAGGTCACGACACTAGATATTTTTCGCACGCCGCTAACACAAAAGGGCGCCGGCTCAGGTTGGATTATAGACAAAAACGGCATCATCGTGACCAATAATCATGTAGTTGAGGGAGCCAAGAAGGTAACGGTAGAACTGAGTGATGGCAGAATTTTTGAGGCAGACCCAAACAACATACATACGGACCCGTTAACAGACCTGGCAGTCATCAAAATTAACGCCACCGACTTACCAGCTGCCAGTATGGGCGACTCAACACAGCTCAGGGTTGGAGATTGGGTGGTGGCCATCGGCAATCCCTTAGGTCAGGGAATAAGGGCTAAAGAAGGCACTGTCAGTGGACTGAAGGTATCTTTAGATGTGGACCAAGGTCAGACTTTGGGTGACCTTATTGAAACCTCGGCAGCTATTAATCCGGGCAATAGTGGCGGACCTTTGGCTAACATGAGGGGGGAAGTCATCGGCATCACCAGCGCCAAGATTGCTGCAGTTGGAGTTGAAGGCTTGGGCTATGCCATAAGCACCAAGACAGCCCTGCCAATCATCGAGCAGCTAATCAGACAAGGTTTCGTGACTCGTCCCTGGCTAGGAATCACCCTGTATACTGTTGACCAGTATGTCGCCATGGTGAACCGCTTATCAGTAAATAAAGGCGCAGTTGTCGCCTATGTGAAGCCAGGTAGTCCGGCGGCAGAGGCGGGTTTGCAACAACTCGATGTCATCACTCGCTTCAACGATAAAGAGATAACTTCAGCTGAGGAAGTGATAAACGCTATACACGACTCCAAAATCGGAGGGGAGGTCAAGATTACCTTCGTCCGAGGCAACGAGACTAAGACAACTTCTGCCCGGTTGATACAAAGTCCACCACCAGGCAGCTAAAAGCTAACTCCAGCAACAACATCTCAATCTGCCTTTTTAATGCCGAGTGAGATTTTGTAATTTGAAATGTGAAACTTCTCAGTATAGCTCTCAGCAGGAGGTATTACTGAAATCAGTTCCTTGGATAACGTTTCCTGCTTAATGTAGTCGGCAAACTTGGTCATAATCAACCTAAACGAATCGCCACCTTCGTAATAGGTAACGATGTGATCAGCGATGTCAAGACCTGCTGAGCGGCGCATGGTCTGTAGACGTCGTACCACCTCACGAGCGATTCCTTCAGCCTCCAGCTCCGGCGACAATTTGGTTGCCACTGCCACCCAGTAATCTCCCTCAGCAGCAGAAACATAGCCAGGTTTATCGCTAACCTCTCCCCCCTCATGGAATTCTATTCCCTTAACGTTGAGTTCATCTAATATTTGAGAGGCTAGCTTTTGCAAAGCTTCCTTTTCGCCGGGTGACCTTACTTTAACCAACACCCTGGACAGTGGTTGGCGCACTTTGATGCCAGACTTAGCCCTGGCAGCGCGTCCGAGACTGCAAACCATCATAGCCAAGCGGGTGGCTTCAATGAGTTTATCGTCTACCCGAGACAGGTCAGCAACAGGAAAGTCAGCCAGATGTACACTTTCCGCGGCTTCAGACTCGACCGAGCAAACCAGATTTCTGTAAATCTCATCAGCGATAAAAGGCGTAAAAGGAGCCAGAAGCTTGGACAAGGTGACCAAGCAATGATATAGTGTCGAATATGCAGCCAGCTTATCTGCATCGCTCTGGCTCTTCCAGAAACGGCGACGGCTTCGCCTAACATACCAGTTAGAAAGCTCGTCAACAAAGGTTTCAAGCTTTCGCCCGGCTGAAGTAGGGTCATAATTATCTAAAGCTTTATCCACATCATCTACAAGCTGATTGAGTCTGGAAAGAACCCATTTGTCTAAGTCAGAAGGCAATGGTTCGCCTGCTGATTTGGGATCAAAGCGATCAATATTGGCATAGATGACAAAAAATGAATAGACGTTCCACAAGGTAAGCAGAAAATTACGTAATACTTCGGCAACGGCATCGCTGGAAAAGCGGCGAACATTGCCAGCCGGGGCGGCTGTAAATAGATACCAGCGTAAAGCATCCGCACCATAGTCATCAAGCACCGACCACGGGTCAACTACATTTCCTTTGGCTTTGCTCATCTTCTCGCCTTCGGCATCCAGAATATGTCCCAAGCAAATAACGTTCTTGAAGCAAGGTTGGTCAAAAAGTAAGGTTGATATGGCATGCAAGCTATAAAACCAGCCACGTGTTTGGTCAACCGCTTCTGAGATATAGTCAGCGGGAAAATTCCGGCTAAAGATATCCTGATTCTCAAAAGGATAATGCCACTGGGCAAAAGGCATAGCACCTGAGTCAAACCAACAATCAATCACCTCTGTTTGCCGCTTCATCACACCATCACACTTTGAACAAGAAAAAGTAATGTCATCTACAAAAGGACGATGCAGGTCCAACGGCTCAGCCAGACCTTCAAGATTTGGCTTTTCTTTCAACTCATCGAGGCTGCCGATGCATTCATAACTGCCACAGATTGAGCAGCTCCAGATGTTTAATGGTGTTCCCCAGTAGCGCTCTCGAGAAAAAGCCCAGTCAACATTATTCTCCAACCAATTACCGAAGCGACCATACTTTATATGTTCCGGATACCAGTTTATCTCGGCATTGCCAGAAAGAAGCGCCTCTTTCCTGAGCGATGTCCTGATGTACCAGGTTCTTTTGGCATAATAGAGAAGCGGTGCCTCACAACGCCAGCAGAACGGGTAAGTATGAACTATCTGCTCGCTGCAGTGGAGTAAGTCCCTTGCTTTGAGGTCTTCAAGGACAAGAGGGTCGGCGTCCTTGACGAATTTACCGGCAAAAGTATAAGCCCCGGTTATCCTCCCATCTAGGTCTACAGGTTGGACAAAATCCAAGCCTTCGCTCTTCCCAACTTCGAAATCAACTTCACCGAAAGCTGGGGCAATATGGACTATACCGGTGCCGTCTTCCATAGAGACAAAGTCGCCGGAAATAACATGGTATGTCAAATCCGTGTCCTCCGTTTGAAGGGTCAACATTTCATAGGAGAGTTCTTCTTCAGCAATGCGTCCACCAAAACGATATCTCTCGACCCCAAAATCATGTGGGTTAAATAACGGCTGATATTCAAGTCCAACGAGGTCTTTCCCATAAACAGTAGCTACTGGTTTATAACCGTCAAGCCCGATTCTCTCTGCAAGCGCCGTAGCCAAAATGAGATAATCTTCGGTGCCTTCCATAACGCTATACTGTGCGTCCGAGGCTACAGCCAAAGCGGTATTACCGGGCAGCGTCCACGGAGTAGTCGTCCAAGCGAGAAAATAGGCAGGTTTATCTAGAGAAGACGACGTGAGGATAGAATCAAGTCTTGTTCCTTTATTCAACGAAGTAGGAGTCAATTTAAACTTTGTGTAAACTGATGGGTCTTCAGCATCATCCCTATAACCCAGAGCCACTTCATGCGAGCTGAGAGAGGTACCACAGCGCGGGCAATGTGGAGTAACCTTATAGCCCTGGTAAATCAGGCTCTTGTCCCACAGTTGCTTTAACGCCCACCAGCAAGACTCAATAT
>CAZUEB010000149.1:0-4095 GCA_964619115.1 uncultured Dehalococcoidales bacterium | reverse complement strand
TTCAGCGAGTATTTGTTCAATCATTATTTCTCCCTGGCGGTGACAAATGTGCCGACATGTTCACCGGAGATGGCACGTTCTATGCTTTGTTCCCCCTGGAGGTCGAAAATTATTATCGGGAGTTTGTTATCCTGACATAGAGAGAAGGCGGTGCTGTCCATTACATTGAGGTGTAAGTTTAGAGCGTCTTTGTGGGTTAAATGGTCGAATTTCTTAGCCCGTGGATTTTTAAGGGGGTCGGAATCATAAACGCCATCGACTTTATTCTTGGCTACGAGGAGGACGTCGGCTCCGATTTCAATTGCTCGCAGTGCCGCGGCAGTATCGGTAGTCATGTAGGGGTTTCCCGTGCCTCCGGCAAAGATGACCGCTCTTTTTTTCTCAAGGTGTCGGATGGCTCGGCGACGTATATATGGCTCGGCTATAGCTTGCATGGTAATTGCCGATTGAGTCCTGGTTGTGACTCCTTCATTCTCCAGTGAATCCTGAAGGGCTAAGGCATTGATTACTGTGGCTAACATTCCTGCGTAGTCAGCTGTAGCTCGGTCCATTCCTTTAGCCTCGCCACCTGTGCCTCGCCAGAAATTACCTCCTCCGACGACTATAGCCACCTCAACTCCCTGTTCGATTACCTGTTTTATTTGTCTAGCTACACGTGTCAGCACTGAACGGTCAATGCCGAAGCTTTTCTTGCCCATGAGTGCCTCGCCACTCAGCTTAAGCAGAACTCGCTTGTATTTGGGCTTCTTCGCTGTCACTTCTTAATAACCTATCTCAAATCTGGTGAATCTGCGTACTTTTATATTCTCACCAACCTTGGCTATCGTTTCAGTAATCAGGTCATGGATTGTCTTGTCAGGGTCTTTGATAGATGGCTGGAGTAAAAGGCAAGCTGTTTTAGCATCTGCGTCTGTCTCTTGCGGCATGTCTTCGGGTGAAATGAATTGAGGGGACATGGCTGCTATTTGTAGCGCCAGGTTATGAGCCAGGTCTTTGAATTCGTCGGTACGGGCGACAAAATCGGTCTCGCAGTTCACTTCAACTAATGCCGCAATCCTGCCTCCCTGGTGAACATAGGCTTCGATTATCCCGCTGGTTGCTTCACGGTCAGCTTTTTTGCGAGCCAGAGCCAGTCCGCGCTGGTTAAGAATCTCGATTGCCTTTTCAAAGCTTCCTTCTGCTTCAAGGAGAGCCTTTTTACAATCTATGACGCCGGCACCGGTTTTTTCTCGAAGCTCCTTTATCTCTGTAGTCGAAACCTGCAATTTTTCCTCCTTATTGTGCGGGCTGAGACATCACTCTCTGGCTACTCACTCTCATCTTCATCGGGAGTAAAGATGTGTGACTCTGGCGATTCGATTGGTTCGGTCACCGCTGGGGTTATTTCATCAGTTATTATTTCGCCCGTCTCTTTAATCATCTTGCCTTGTAGGACTGAGTCAGCAACTTTGCTGCATATGAGTTTGATAGCCTTTATAGCGTCATCATTGGCTGGAATCAGGTAGTCGATACCTGTGGGGTCGCAGTTAGTGTCTACAATAGCTACTATTGGTAGTCCAACCTTTTTGGCTTCAGCCAGAGCTATCTTCTCTTTAGTCGGGTCAATAATAAATATGGCCCCGGGAATGGTAGTCATTTCCTTAAAGCCACCAAGAAGCTTGTTAAGTCGTGCTATTTCCTTTTCGACCTTCAGCTTTTCCTTTTTAGATAAGTAGTCTAGCTCGCCTTTATCCTTTCTGTCTTCGAGGCGGACCAGATAATCTATCCTGGCCTGGATGGTGGCGAAATTAGTTAGCATCCCGCCCAGCCATCTTTGGTTGACATAATACATACCGCATCTTTTAGTTTCCTCTTCTACTATTTCCTGAGCCTGTTTTTTGGTACCGACGAAGAGGATACTTTGTCCATTGCTGACCAGGTCTCTAATGTAAACGCAGGCTCTATCCAGCATGCCCACAGTTTGCTCTAAGTCGATAATGTGGATGCCGTTGCGCTGTGTAAAAATATAGCTTTTCATGCGCGGGTGCCAGTGACCGGTTAGATGCCCGAAATGAGCTCCGGCTTCCAGAAGCTGTTTAACTGAAATAGACTCCGCCAAATTGTGACCTCCTAGTTATATTGAACCCTTGAAAAATAAGTTTCCAGTGGTTGCTGGTAGCATTCCTTAATCAAAATCGCTCATCAGTATAACATAAGGTGATTATTGAGGCAATTTAGCAAGGTATAAAAATCGCTAATCACAATCAGTTTAAAGAAAACTTAGCCCCTCCCGGTGGGGGAGGGGCTAAGTGAGATGTTCTTTGCGGCTAGATACGCTTACTTCAGTCCGATTTGCTGGGCTACAAGCTCCCTGTGAAAATCGGTGCTGCCAAAAGCGGTGTCTGCGGCTTTTGACCTTCGGTAATAAAGTGGTATATCGTGGTCATAACTGGTAGCAATAGCGCCGTGTAATCTTATTGCCCACCGTGCTACATCTTTGTAAATCTCGTTGATATATGCCTTTGCGAAAGAGGCCTCTTTGGTGCAGGGCTGTCCTTCCGATTCCATCCAGGCTGCTTCATAGAGCAAGTAACGGCCAGTTTCCATTGATGTCCACATATTAGCTATTATATGCTGCAGTGCCTGAAATGCTCCGATGGGTCTCTCATACTGGACCCTTTCTTTGGAGTACGTGACGGTCATTTCGACACAAGTTTGTATACCGCCGATGGACTCTGCGCACTTAGCGATAGCCCCTTTGCGCGTCATCATTTCCATGAGCTGCCATCCTGCATCTAACTTGCCCAGCATGTTTTTCTTGGGAACAGCGACGTTATCGAAGCGCACCTCGCACAGCTTATCTGCAGCTATGGTGGGTATTACCTCACATTTTATCCCAGGGGTCTTGGCGTCAACTATGAATAGCGTTATTCCTTTATCAGTTGAACCTTCTTTTGTCCTGGTGACGCAGATGATGTAATCGGCAACGTGCGCCATTTCCACGAAAAGCTTTGTGCCGTTTATTATGAAGTCATCCCCTTTAGCTGTCGCTTTAACGGCGATTCCGGAAGCCCCGAAAGTGCCTTCGGATTCAAGCTGCGCCATGGTAATAATCAGCTCCCCACGAGCGATTTTGGGCAGGAACTCCTTCTTTTGTTCCTCGGTCCCGGCCTCAATGATGGGGAAGGTGCTTATTACTGTAGGAATTAGCGGTCCGGGAAGAATGTTTCTACCTGCCTCCTCCAATAGGATTGTCAGGTCCTGGAAGGTGTAACCCATGCCCTCGTATTCTTCCGGGATAACCAGTCCCATCCATCCCAGCTCGGCCATTTTCTTCCAGAGTTCGGGTGAATAGCCCTTATCACTACTTTCAAGTTCTCTTACCAGAGTTTTCGGGCATTCCGTGGTCAGGAAGTCCCGAACCATTTTTCTCAGTATCTCTTGCGCTTCAGTAAATCTAAGGTCCATGATTCCTCCTATTTAAACTCGTTTATTTCATTTATTTCATTCTGGGCAAGCCCAAGCCATACCATGCGATGATATTCCTTTGAATCTCATTTGTACCCATGGAAATTGTGGTCACGAAGCAATCATAAAACTTTTTCTCCCATGCTCCGTTTGTCGGGGCCCACCGGGAGGTTTTGACCTGGCCGTATGGACCTACTATGTCAGTTGCAATGAAGGCAAAACGTTCCCCTAGCTCGCTGTAGAATATCTTGGCTGCTGAGGCATCCATTAGCGCCATCTCGTTCCTATTCTGCAAGTCGGCTATTCGATATGCGATGGCTTTGGCTGCTTCCAGTTCGCAGGCTAGCTGTGCCACCCGGTTGCGTACTAATGGGTCCTTAGATAAGGGTTTGCCGTTCCGCTTGGTCTCATTGCAATATTTCACCAGTTCTTCCAATTCGCGGAGCATGAACACAATTTCGCCAATGCCTGACCTCTCGAAACCAGCGAGGAGGTTGACTACTGCCCAGCCTTCATTCTCCTGCCCTACGATGTTTTTGGCTGGCACATGGACATCGTCAAAATAGACCTCGCAATACGGAGCCTCTCCATCAATGTATGGAATGGGTCTCACCGTTACCCCGGGCGTTTTCATGTCGAGCAAGATGA
>CAZUEB010000148.1:0-4111 GCA_964619115.1 uncultured Dehalococcoidales bacterium | reverse complement strand
CTTATACGAGGTACTGAAAAGCTGAGCGGCAGCCTTTCCCTTGGCTGCACGATAGTCAGGAATGTTACCTCTGCTAAGTGTCCTTGTCCTTTACAAGTGCTCAAGCTATAATGCATGTGATTGTCGATTTTGATGAGGGAGTAAGTATTGCCGGATAATATTCACTGGCAGCATCCTGGTGGTAAACTCCGCGAAGTCGGACCAGAAGCACTCACCGACGCCGAACTCCTAGCAATCCTAATCTCCACAGGCACCAAAAACAAGCCGGCCGAAAGAATCGCAGAGGAGATCATTCAAAGGTTTGGCTCATTCAAAGGCATGGCTAACCAACCTTTGAGCAAGTTCCTAGATATGAAAGGTCTAGGCGATGTTAAAGCAATCAGAATAGCCGCCTCTTTTGAAATAGCCCGCCGTATCGCCAACGAGGTTTTAGCAGAGCATGAGAAGGCCTAGAGCTGGTTCCGTAAAAATTCCCAGTCCATACGAAGCCACCACATGGAAAACAGAGCGGGCCGCCGTGGCTAAGCTCGCGCATTGGATGAGCGATATTATCGAAAAGAAAGGGCTTGACCTGGGATTGCCCGATGTGGATACCTCTGGAGCAGATAGAAAATCACCCGACCTGATAATTTATGAATCTCGCCATAGCCAGAAAACTCTGTGCGTTATCGAAGCCAAGCCGCCTTACTTTGATGTCTTTGACTACGAAGAGCTTAAGAAACCAGCTTGGGACAAGGCAAATGCCCGGCGAGCTAAATACTTTGGCACAACAAACTTCAAAGAGCTAATCTGGTTCAGCACTGAGAAAGCCAATGCTCAGCAGCTTGATGAGATCATCAATCGATATAATCTATCAGAGCTGGAAAACCTGGACCTGATTGAGGATACCAGATATAAGGAAAGCATCATCAGACAGCTTGATGTTTTTCTTACCACGCTTCACGAAGTCCACACTGGTAAAAAGCGTGAACCTAAACTGGCTATCGATGAGCTTCTCATCTACAGAATCCATGACAAGATACTTAGGCTCGCCAGATATTATACCAGCATAATTGAGGATAGATGCCATAAGGACACTGAGTTCGCTTCACAACTCGGCAAATGGTTCAATGAGCAGGGCTGGGACTTCGCTATGCAGCCTCAGGACTTCGACAAAACAGCACGGCAGACTGCCTATCTCTTGGTAAACAAAATCTTGTTTTATGACGCGCTACAAGCCAAGCGTCCAGCAGAGCTTGACCCGCTTCAGATACCAGAAGGACTAACCAAAGGAGCAGCCTTACAATCAGTTCTGCAAGCCTACTTCAACCAGGTACTGAAAATAGACTACGAGACCATCTACACCGCTGATTTCATAGACCAAATCGCCTTTCCCGAAGCTAAAGAGGTGGTCAAGGAAATCAGAGAGCTGGTGGATATACTCAAGCAATATGATTTCGCCAAACTCGGCTATGATGTCATCGGCAGGATTTTCGAACGTCTTATTCCGCGGGATGAACGGCGTAAATTGGGGCAATATTTTACCAACCCCGATGTGGTCGACATCATAATTGAGTTTTGCCTTCAGGGTAAAGGCGACGAAGCCAAAATTTTTGACCCGTCCTGCGGTGCTGGCACATTCTTAGTCAGGGCGTATCAGCATAAGAAGTTGATGAACCAATACCGGAAACACGAGGACATACTTGATAGACTATGGGGCAACGACATTGCAAAATTTCCAGCCCACCTTGCCACCATAAACCTGGCTATCAATGATCTGGCTTCTGACAAAAATTACCCCAACATACTTCAAGAGGACTTCTTCAATCTGTTAAGCTCTGAGAGTGGCTTCGAAGTACCGCGAAAGTGGCGCAGGGCACGGGCAGCGACATTGCACTTAAAAGAAAGAGAGATTGAATATCCGCGCTGGTTCGATTGTATCGTGGGTAATCCGCCTTATACTCGCCAGGAAGAAATCAGCGAAATGTCACCCAAAGATAAAGGGTATAAAGATAGTCTCATATACAAAGCTCTTTTCGATAGCAAAGAAAGGCAACTGGCTGAGATTTCGAAACGGGCTGGCATCTACGCCTATTTCTTCGTTCACGGCACCAAGTTTCTCCAGAACGGCGGTAGATTCGGCTTCGTCGTCTCAAATTCATGGCTAGATGTCGACTATGGCAAGGGCTTGCAGGAATTCTTCCTCAACAATTACAGAATAACCGCCATCATCGAATCCAAGGTCGAGCGCTGGTTCGAGGATGCTGATATAAACACCTGCATCGTTATCCTCGAAAAGTGTTCTGGCGAGGATAGGCGCCGCCAGCGACATGAGAACGTCACCCGCTTTGTATATCTCAAAAAGCCCCTACGCTATTTTATCCCAGCGGCGCAGGATATTTGGGATAGGCAGGTGCAGAGACGAAATGCCATACAGGACAAGTTCATCAAGACCATCATGGCTCATAACGAGCTGTATGACAACGAAGACTTAAGAATTTACCCCAAAAAGCAAGCTGAGCTATGGGAAGAAGGCTTTGACCTTGAGGCAAGCAAATATGTCGGCTCTAAGTGGGGCAAATACCTCAGAGCGCCGGATATCTTCTTCAAGATTCTGGAGAAAGGAAAAGATAAGCTTGTGCCATTGAAGCAAGTCGCTGAGGTGAAGCGTGGCTTTACTACCGGCGCCAATGAGTTCTTCTATCTGACTGAAGAGGAGATAAAGAGGCGGAAGATTGAGAAGGAGTTCTGGATGCACCAAGATGATACGGGCAATTGGGTACCCAACTATGTGATTAAAAGCCCCAGAGAATGCAAATCGATTGTCGTTAAGCCTGAAGATTTGAAATACAGGGTGCTGATGATTCATAAGGACAAGAAGGAATTAAGAGGCACCAATGTCCTTAAATACATCAGGGAAGGCGAAACCAAAGGCTACCACACCAGACCTACCTGTGACTCAAGGGGAAGATGGTATGATCTAGGGAAAAGATATCCAGCTAGTATTAACATTAATTATCTGATTAACGATGTCGCACGTGCATTTACTGGTGCTTTCTGGGCTAGCGATGATTTTCAGGAAATTCGCACAACAGCAGACATTGCGCCATTCCTCAATTCAACATTATTTTGGTTGATACAAAATCTATCTGGGAGGACACCCTTCGGAGGGGGTTTACTCAAGGTACAAACCTACGAATTTGAGCAGCTTTTTGTTGTTAAAGATACTGGAGGCACCCATAAACTCGCACAGCAGTTTCACTGCTTGTGTGAACGACAAGTGGAATCCGTCTTCTCCGAACTCGGTGCCTCATCACCTGAGGAAATCGCTCTGGACAAGGTTAAGCCTGACCGCCGGGAGCTGGACAAAATCATCATGGGCGAAATACTGGGCTTGACCGATGACGAGCAGCTTGAGGTATACAAGGCAGTGATTGATTTGGTGAAATCTCGTCTAGAAAAGGCTAAGACCTTCGGCAAGCGAAAAAAGACTAAAGAAGGCATTGACATCGACTTGCTGGTAAAAACCGTGACGGATAAGGTCGGCGAGGACACCTTGGGCAAGTTTTATGAAGAAAGAGTTTTGAGCCAAAAACCGCTTTACTCCAAAATTTTGCCAACACCCATGGATGACATCTCTATTCGCCAAAGTATGCTCGGCTGGCGGTTGTATTCAGGCAAAAACAACATTGATTGCGCCTCCGAGCTTGAAGCCCGTTATCTCAAGGTTTGGCTGGAGACTGGACTAGAAGAGGTTAAGGTGCCCAAAGATGAGGGTTATTTAAAAACCATAACTCCCGAACTGGAGAGCCTCAAGACCAAAATAGATGCAGTCGTTGATGCCCACGTCAGCTTTATAGCCAATCCCAAAACTAGAGACAAAATCCTGCACCAGTTATGGCTGCAAATTACTAAGGGTATGCGAAGCGATTAAAGTAAATCTGTCGCCGTAATTCTTATTGTTTGAATTCAGGTTACACATTCCGTCAGAATGTTCACGTTACCTATATGGTCTCAGGTACGTTTTGCTTCCCTGACTTTGTCAGCTCTGCGATTGCCGTCAGTATGGCTAAGGTAAACAACAGGTATCCGAGTGCCCTGATGAGCGTGATAAGCCCTTCGCTGGCAGCCG
>CAZUEB010000147.1:0-4113 GCA_964619115.1 uncultured Dehalococcoidales bacterium | reverse complement strand
CTATAAGAGGAAGCCGAGCTAGGAAACGGCACCAGCCAGGTTTTTGCATACAATAGCTAGTGTAATTTATAATAATGAACTAGTCAAGTCCAGCACAACTAGCTGGAGACCGATGTTATGTCGAATACTACTGAAGCAAGCCACCAGAGGGTGAGGTCAATAGTAAGCCTGGTAGCCAGCATACTGCTGGGGCTTACTCTGCTCATAGCGGGTAGCGGTAAGGTGTTCGGTTTCGGTGAGATGCCTGGCCAGACCATGCAGTTCATCGGTGCCATTCTGCCAGATGCCTGGCTAACACCTAAATTGGCACTCTTTTTTGGTGACATCTTGTTCCCCTATATTATCCCCTATGTGGAACTATCACTGGGCATACTTCTACTTTTGAGTGTTTGGCCTCGCCTCATGGCAGCTATATCGCTGCCGCTTATTATAGCCTTCATAGTCAATAACTCATGGTACATCAGCCAGGGTAAAATGAAATTCACTTCCTGCGAATGCTTCGGTATATGGGAAGAGATGTTCGGCACGCTCACACATGTGCAATCTCTCACTATCGATATTGTGCTTTTTTCCCTGGCAATGACTATAATATTTGTGCACCCCGGCGGCTTTCTGTCTTCGCCGCCATGGTTGGCTAAACTGGGACAAGGAGCCGGGGGTAAAGGTAAAAAAGAATAAATATGATATACATTAGGTGGAACACATCGCCAGCAAAATATATGCCCGGGTTAATCATTTTGTTGCTTACCCCTGCTCTGCTATTAAGCAGCGCCTGTTTACCAACTGTACCACCAGCTCCACCGGATCCGCCAGTTCCACCACCAAACGAACTACCCGTCATTAGTTCCCTGATAGCGGAACAGGAGGTTCTCACTCTATCAGAAACCCAGATAACCTGTGAAGCCAGCGACGCCGATGGCGATAGCCTGGCATATCAGTGGTCGGCTGCTGGCGGAACTATCGAAGGAGAGGGCAACAGTATCATCTGGGTCACGCCTGATGCTGCCGGCAACTACAACGTTCAGGTCACGGTAACGGATGACAAGGGCGGTACTACTAGCAAGTACACGACCATAGCTGTCATAGACAAGCCCAACCAGCCTCCTGTCATAATCGGTCTAACAAGAGACGGAACTCCAGTGACAGAACAGAATCGAGTCAGGGAATGGAGAACAATAACCGTTCATTGCAGAGCCGAAGACCCGGACGGCGACCAGCTAAGTTATCTGTGGAGAACCACGTGTGGCAAAATTAACGGAGAGGGAAGCACGGTTGGATGGACTTCACCCGGTGTTCCTGGCGACTGCACGGTCACTGTCTTGGTAACTGACGGTAGAGGTGATAAGGCTGAGGCATCCGTTGTGTTTACAGTGGCTTGCTGTGGCAGTGGATTCTAAACAGCTTCACATGCTGTTGTACTCACTCATAGAGACACCAGCTTCACGCTGCCCCACATGCCTATCCTATCGCCTTTTATTACCAGTATGCCAGCCAGCCCATTGATATCCTGAGCCTGCTCAATTGCCACATCTATATCCTCAGCGTCACCCACTCTATTACCGATCGCTGTAGCCGCAGCATCAGCCAGCGCCGTAGAACGTGAAAGTGCAATCACAGCATCAGCAGCGCCAAGGCTGAGCGAATGTCCCACAGTTCCCGAAGAAGTACAGACACCCAGAGGTGTTTCCTCGGGATTTATCTCCAGGGCGATTTTGCCCGTAAAGGGAGATTCACCTGCAAAAACACCAATCAGCCTGGGTCGCAAAATCCTGATAAAAATATCACCGCCGTTTTCGACGATTACCTCTTGTGTATGGGCAAGCAGGTCTTTGCCCACAGCCTCAGCTATCGCCCCGGCTACAGATGCCATTGGACCAACGCCGGCTATCCGAGCAGCCTGTGCCATATCTCTGACAATAGCCGGGGCATCCTCCTCGACAGAACAAGGCTCTAAACTATGGAGGAAAAGCGGGTGATTCTTGATATACTCTTCAAGCGGCGTGCGGTGTCTTATTACCGCTTCTTTGGCTTCGGCTTCGAGCTTGCTTGCCGCTCGAATATAGAGGTCGGTCTCCTTAACGGCAACATCGAAGGAAACTAAATCGTCGTCTTTAATCCAGCGGCGATAAGTCCTCGGCTGGTACATGTTAGAACACCATTCTCGCCCCTTGTCATTCTGAGGGAGCCAATCACCCCTTTGTCATTCTGAGGGAGTCAATCACCCCTTTGTCATTCTGAGGGAGCCAATCACCCCTTTGTCATTCTGAGGGAACGGAGCGACCGAAGAATCTAACACTGCATAACCCGCTAAAGGTAGTGGGACTTAAACTCCCTTCCAGGTCTGCTTTGAACAATGCTATAGATTCTTCGCTACGCTCAGAATGACAGCCTGATTTGCCATATCACTGGTATATAGATGTAAACCCCTAAAAATACAGCTCCATAGCTCGAGGTGGACAGGCTTTGATGCACATCTCGCAGACAACGCATTTGCTATTGTCGAAAATCACCTTTCGAGTCTTTGGGTCGACAGAAAATGCCCCGGTAGGACACAAAGTAATGCAGGCACCACAATGAGTACATCTCAATTCATTCCAGACCACATCCTGGCTCAGCGATTGAATCTTCACCCCTGTCTCAGTAAGATATTTCACCCCCTTATCATAACTCCTCTGCTCTCCGGTTAATTCCATGACCAGAAGCCCTTCCTCCCCGGGGGTAACTGAAGCCTTGAGTATATTAAACTCGAGGTCAAAATCTTTCACCAGCTTGTAGACTATGGGCTCGTTTGTTAAACGCTTCGGAAAGTGCAAAACCAATCTCTTTGAAACAGTAGCCATCTTCTCCCTCCTTCGTTACGGAATCGGACGTTCCTCAAGCGGCTTGAAGACTATTCCCGATTCCACACCGGGCAAGGGCGCCACCGGCTCAGTCAGCAAGAACTCGCCCTTCTTTATCCACTCCTTCAATATGCCGGCAATCTCCACCGCTCTAGGATAACTGGACAGAGAAGCAGTGGGGACCTCCTGACCCTTAACGTTAATCTTACCGCTCTTTAGCTCGGCATAGCTAACCTCGCTCAGAATGTCCGGCTTTCTCTGGGGATAAGCTTCGGCATAATCGACCACGGGGGCAAAAATCTCAGCATCTGTCACCAGCGTATAGCGGAGCATCTCCTCAGATAGAACAGGTATAGGAATTCCAATACCTACAGTCATTGTGCAGCCATAGCCGAGAAAACTCGTGCCCACCAGCCATTTGGGTTTCATTTGCTTCAGGTCACCGATAACGGCAAGCGTGCCGGCACCTCTCTTTGGCACTCCATTGTCGCCCCGCAAAACATTCGGGTTATGCTGTGTTCCCTGCCAGGCAACATAGCCTATGCCGCCACCGAGAAATATCTTGGTTCCGATGCCTATGGTCTTATAATGCGGGTCGTTGAACAACGGGGAAAGCTGACCGGAAGTCGAGTAATTGGCATTTCCCAGCTTCGGTTTTAGCACCCCCATGTAGGTATATATAATCCGGTCGGACAGGTTCACCGCCACATTGTAATTCTGATAGGCATTCCTCATATTGAATAAAACCGCCTCGTTCATATCCCTGATATTAATCAAGGTTTCCAGCTTCTTCCTGGGATAGCAATCGGTGCCATAAGCAACAGCCTCCAGTCTGACATCCTTGCCGGCTACAAGCTCTTCTATTACATGCCCGCCGCCGTATCTGAACTCGCCGGGATAGATTCTGTTCTTGGGGTCATCATCAGGCAGAGCTGTTGCCCCCAGAAAGATATCCACAGCGGCTACCCCTGTATAGACAGGAACATCATTCAGATAGACCTTGCCTCCACCAAGCTTAATTCTCGGCTTGGTATGCCCGACGTTAAAGTAAGCGCCCGATGAGCACATAGGCCCGAATGTTCCGGTAGTCACCACGTCAACTTCTTTAGCCGCCTGGCTGACACCTTTTTTCTTAGCGATATCGATTATTTCCTCGGCAGTAACTACCACCGCCCGACCTTTTTTGATTTTTTCATTAATCTCAGCAATTGTCTTTGCCATATCACCTCACCTCCTCAAAGCTTGAAATTCAATCTGTCATTGCGAGTCCTTC
>CAZUEB010000146.1:0-4117 GCA_964619115.1 uncultured Dehalococcoidales bacterium | reverse complement strand
GATTTTGCTTGCCATAGTAATCTGGCCGTACTTTCTAGGCTCGGCACTGAGCTGACCAGCAGCGGCTGGATTTGACCCAGCGACTAAGGGCTTTTTGGTCCCTTGGTTCATCTAGCCGTATCTTTACCTTACGAGTGGCCTTGCCAATCCTCCAGTGAACCCCTAAGCTATCCTCAAACTTCATCTCAGTGTATCCATGAGGCGTATTGACTGCTATCCTGAATTCTCATATTATATATCAAAATGAGGCATTATCATGAAGGACTTTCTTAGGGGCACTGCAGGTTGTGCCTTACAAATCGTGTTATTTGTCGCAGGAGTCTCTCTTATAGGGCTTGCCGCTGATCATGATTTCGATGCTGTTGGAAAACTGTTTCTAGTGCTAGGGATTTTGTGCTTTTGTGCTATGGCTGGTATCCGTTACTCGCTAGGCAATATTTTCCGAATAAGATAGAGAATAATTTGCCCTCCAGATGATTGGTAAAAATAATGACAGGTTTGAAGCTTGACTGGGTTTTCCCAATAAAGTTATCTCAGACCTCATTGACCTAGATAGCATCGATTTTCTAACCCCTTGTGTTAGGCAGATGTTAGCTCTTCTTTTTCACCTGATACCGGGTAGTGTATCATTTTGAATTAGTTTAGCCCAAAATGACCATATAGCCCCTAATGACAAAAAATGGCTAGCCCTCTTTCCGTGTCGACGTTTACGTGCTAAAATGAAACCAATAGAATCAACTAAGAGGAGGGCAAATCGAATGAAAAGGCAGAATGTAAAGCAACAAATAATCGAGTATTTGAATAGCAACCCACACGAGAGTTTCAGCCAAAGTCTAGAAGACAAAAGGAGATTGGCTGTAAAACTCGGCGATGCTTCTCTCCACCTTCAGACTATTGGATGGCTCCTTTGGAGGCTTTGGAAGGAAGGACTTATAGATAGCAAAAAGGAAGGACGAAAGCGTATCTTCTATGCAAAGTCTAAATTGTTGAAACGGGGCTGTTAATGGATTTCTCTTGGTTACCTACAAAGCGAACTTGTGCATGTCCAGATGGGAAATTGAATTGCCTCACTAGAGCCGAACTTATTAAGTTTGGCTCTACAGTGATAGACTTGAAACCAAGACAAAGGTGGAGGGAAAAGCATGGGGGGCGATTTATTCCTCAAGTTCCTGAAAAGTTTATAATGCTATTTACCCATCCGGGCGAGACCGTGCTAGACCCTTTTTGCGGGTCGGGCACGACTAATGTCGAAGCTAAACGGCTAAAGAGAAATTCTGTAGGCATTGATATAAATCCTTACTCGACAGGCATGACTCTACACAGGTTAGCAGAGCTGGACATGCTTGAGAAGTCAAACACAATGCATGAAATCGTACAGGGTAATTGTGTAGAAGTTATGGAGCGGATTCCAATGGGAAGCATTGACCTAATTGTTACATCCCCACCGTATTTTGATGTTGTTGACTATAAGAGTGACAATCCAGAGCAATGGGGGAATATCCATGACTATCCTGTCTTTTTAGACAAAATGAAATTAGCTTTTGAGAAAATGCATAAGGTGGTGAAACCCGGTGGCTATGTAGTAGTTGTTACTCAAGATGTGTATAAAAAATATGCCAAATGTCCTCTACACGCTGACTATATTTCCATTTGCCGAACAATAGGATTTGAGGTCGCAAGCACACAAGTCTATATTTTGAACTACAGCACTGGGGGACGCCTAATATATGGGTATCCCAAATCGTATTATCCTAAGAACGACAATGAATTCATAGACATTTTCAAGAAGTAGGGCATTAGATATGAACAGCCACTCATTAGATGCCAAAACAATGTATGCGCAGTCCAGCGATATTAAGTCTAGAACATATCTAGAATACAGAAGGGATATGAAGAAAAAGGCTATTGCCGAGCTTGAGGTATTGGATTGGTTGAGGAGCAAGCTAAGAGGACTTCATCCCAATGAAAAAACCACCGTCTTAAAGGCTGGTGGAGACGCTTTTGTTTGGTTTCTAAGAGCAGGTGGCGTATCACGGGAGGCGGACTTTCAGGCTGAGATAGGAAATAAGAGTATAGAGATTGAGTTTCAGTATGCCGACAAGCTCGGATTAGACTTTTACGATTTCAAGCTTTCCAAGGTAGGAAAGAAGACGGGGCAAACGAGAGTACCTCACGCTAACAAGCAGTTTGTTTACATAGTGAAACCAACGCTTCAATATGCAATCTTCGATTGTACTTGGATTATGAGAAATGGCGCAATCGGGGAAGTACCAGCTTGGCGAAGTCCAGCATATAGGGTACCCAAAGATAGACTGGAGCGGATATTGGAGCGAGACGAGCTACTTGGTGAGGTTGTAAAGCAAATAGACATAAAGAATGACTTTTTGGCTTTTCAGCATCAGTTATTGGACATTTGGAGAGACAAACTTTCCTATCTGCTTCAATCTGTCATTGATGAGGACAAGCTAGTTAAAATAGTACCCAAGAACCTAGATAGCTTTCATAAAGTTATCTTCATGTTGGAACATCTCAATAGAGTACCTCAAAACGCAGGCATGTGGCTTGTTTATCTCTTGAGCTATATTGATGATGGGAACGATTCGGATGCTATTGCCAAAATCGTGTATTGTATTGATTTTCTATACTCCAAAATAAGGCTTGAACAAAACGAATTAGATACTCTGACACAGAAAATAACCAAGCTAATGGTGCAGATTCGTTCTATGGAACAGCCAGATGGTATTTACAAGTCGTCGCCTACACTAAGTCCTATCGACGAAGTAAGAAATGTCTTGTTTTCGATCAATCTTCTTGAAGATATTACTCAAGATGCGATTTACTACTACAGTATTGACTCCCTTGAACCCATAAGAAAGATTTTTCAGAGCATTAGCCAACCTGAGAAAACACATAAGATTATCACTTCGGTCTGAGTACACTACCTGATACCGGGTAGTGTATCAATTTGAAATTATTTTATAGGAGTATGTAGATGGATAAAGAAAATAGTGATAATAAAAAGTTAATGCAATTTGTTTATAAGACAAGTCCAATAGACATTTATAAAAAATGGTATCAGGAATTTCTTCTTACTCTTTCTCAGAAAGAAGTAACACAATTGAGGCAAGACATGCCTGCATATTTGCTAATTGATGACTAATTTCCTCAATACGTTGTTCTGGTGGTATGTCGTCGTGGCTGATGTTTGGTAAGGTTTGGCAAGCACCTCTATCATTTCCCATAGTATGGCAGATACCATATGCCTTGCATTCAAATCCTTGTATTTTAGTCATAATCCACCCCCTTTCATGTGGATTATACTATTAAAATAGGTGGTGTCAATAAATGGAAATAAAAACAAACAGGCTAGAGTCAGTTGTCACCTCTAGCCTGCTTACGATTGGGTTCTTTTCCCCAGTCGACTGTCATGTATAATATAACAGAGTGTTAGTGCTTTTGTCAAGGGTTGGACCCGAAGGGACTCGAACCCTTGTCTCGTCAATTGACAGTCGACTGCACTCCCTGTTGTGCTACGGGCCCGATTATCATTATACCATGCAATCCTAGCCTTCAAGAGATAATTGCTAGGAAATTAAATTAGGCTAACAATTTCCTCAATCGTCCAAATATGATTAGTTAATTCTGTTGCCATTGCCGGTGTTTTTGGATAAGGATTAGCTAAAGACCTGTGTGGACGAGCAAAATTGTAATACATAAAGTAAAGAGCGAGAGCCAAGATGTGATTCTCTAACTTCTTTGAGAAGCCATTGGTTAACCTTGTGAAGCGCCTCATACCCATTCTCATGCTAAGGTTCTGTCGTTCAACATAGCTGGTGGACACCTTACTTATATCAGGTGAACCTTTAACTCGCTTTGCTTTTGTTGCAGTGCATCTTGACGAACTGTAACGCCCAAACTCAATTGGTTCGTTCCCGTAATATTTGACCAACATAGCGTAATCTATGTCACTGCCGTAAGTAGAATAGAATGTCCGCTCTAAGCAGTGTGTATCCCTTCCCAAATCCGCTGCCCTGGTTTCATTTACCTGCCCAACACACTTCGAGTTACTGGCTGAGCGAGTGCAATCTATCCCGAATCTCCCGTTCCCGGCGCTTCA
>CAZUEB010000145.1:0-4135 GCA_964619115.1 uncultured Dehalococcoidales bacterium | reverse complement strand
CTGAACTGGAGGATAGTTACCGCCGGCAGATAAAGCAGGCGAAGGCTGACCTTCGGGCTCTTCAACAGAAGCCACTCTCCGCCCCAGTGACAGTAGCTGACATCAATAGAGTTCACCATTTCCTGGAAAATCTGGAAGATGAGTGGCAAAAGCTCTCATCAAGCCTGCGTAATCGTCTGCTCAAGCTGCTGATTGACCGTGTTGAGATAATTCCTGACCGGGGTCATATTCAGGCCATAGTTATCTGGAAGATGGGATTTAGGCAAAAAATCGACATTGAATGGCTGGCGGGAAGCTCTGCCAAGGAGCGGCGATGGACCGAGGAACAAGACAACCTGCTCAAGAAGCTATGGCCGACGTCGACTAAGGAGACGCTGCTGGCTGCTTTCCCTGATAGAAACTGGAGAGGCATTACCGATAGGGCAAGTAAACTCGACTTGATGCGCAGGGTGCGTCTCTATCCATCCCGCTGGGAACCGTGGACCGTTAGCGAAGATGCCAGACTGAAGGAGTTGTACCCAACAGAAATACCTGTGGATGATATTGCCATAGAGCTGGCACGTACTGTTGATGCAGTTGTTGGCCGGGCCTTCCTGCTCAAAATCAATAGGCCGAGGAAATCAAGGTTCCTCAAACGTAAGGTGACCTGGGAAGTCCTAAACTTCTATGGTTTAGAAACGGTGAGTCCGTGGATTGGTAGTTTATGCCGCCGACGATTTTAGGGGTGTTTTTGATGTTGTGTTTTCTATTGCCAGGGTCGACCCTCTCCGGCGAGTATGCCAGGTAGAAGTCGATGCCACCCTGGAGATTGGATGATTCTAAAATGGGTAATACTACCTCCCGTGTGGTGCCGGGGTAGGTGGTACTTTCCAGAACCACAAGTTGACCCGGTTGAAGGCGTTTTGATATCTCGCTGGATTCGTGAATTACGTGAGATAGGTCGGGGTCCTTGGTCTTGGTCAGAGGCGTAGGTACACATATGCAGATGGCATCTATTTCTCTGAGTTTGTTTTGCTCCGTGGTTGCTTGGAGGTGGTTATTGCTTATTACAGCCTGGAGCTGCTCCAAGTCTATATCGGCAATATAAGATTTACCCTGGTTAATCGCATCCACTCTACTACGTTGGATGTCGAAACCCAGTACCTTAAAGCCGGACTCAGCAAAGGCTAGTGCCAGTGGTAGGCCGACATAACCAAGCCCGACTATGCCTATTTTTGCCGATTTATTATGGAGTTTCTGTTTTAGCTTCAGCGTGCTCGTTCTTTATTGGCCTCATTTAATTTTCGGGTGAGCTATTTGATGTACTCGAAGATTTTCACTTCAGGAATGATCAAACCAGTGGCTAGCCACGTTTTGGATTTCTTAGAGCTGTAGACCAACTTGTAGTGTTCCAATTTCTCTAAAGGCACAGGGCTCACAAACGGGTCTGCACTAACTATCCTGCAATTACCCAATTTTTCATCAGCAACGTAAGCTTCAGCCTCTTCGTAGCTTGCGAAACTTTTTGTGCTGGTGATTTTTTTATAACGAATGCCGTCGCGACCTATTTCTTCTTCATAGCCAATTACTATGCTGAATCTGGGGGCAACTGCAATGCCATTGAAATTATACAGCCTGACGGCTAATGAGCGGTAGTATTCGGGATAGAATATTGGCACGGGCTCAAATTTGCCGTCCTTTAGCTGATAGTATATATCACAGAAATTTTCTTGGTTGCTACCTGCGTAAGTGGCTATGGCGTAGAACTTGCCGCTAAACCCATAACGCTTTTCTAGGACGTAATATGCTGGTGAAAGAACGGTTGTGCTATAGTCAATGATAACATATCTCGACTTCAACTGGCTGATTATAGGGTCAGCTATAGTTTCGCCCTGCGCTGTAAAGAAGCGCGCAGTCTCTATCCGTTTACCACCACCGGGGTGACAATTTGGGAGCCGGTGCCCGATTCTGGCTATCCAGTAGCCATAGTCCCACCAGGCGGTTACCCCGTAGGCAGTCGTGGGGTAACGGAAGGATTTAGTGTAATGGGCGTAGTAAAAATCAGGGTTACCGAAGGGGTCTGGTGTATTGTCCTTCATCCAAGAGAGAGCTTCACACCAGCCGTTACTGGGAGCGAAGGCGGGGTCACTTGCGATGCTATGCGCCGCTGCGAAGTTTGGGAAAAAGAATAGAAAGAAAACAACTACTATTGCCAGACCTATGTTTAGCCAACCCGAGGTTCGCGAGGCAGCGCGCTTGTATTTCTTCTTATTCTCCCTCTTAGTTAAGGCTTTTTGAGGTGCTTCGGCGATAGTGTCTGGTTTTTTTCTCTGTCCGGCGAAATCGAGGATTAGCCAAGCTAAATAGCCACTAAGTATAGCTACATTAACTGTGTAGAAAAGACCTAGGCGACTCAAAGTCAAAGTAGCTGCTAGCATAACCAGACTCCACACAACCATCAGTGTTTTGTCGGCTTCGCCCCGCTTGATAACGAGATAAATTAATATGCCTAAGGAGATTAAACTAAGGAAGGAGCCGGTGGTGAAGTTACCCCAAATAACCGAAAGAGAGAACTTACCGCCAGGGAAGAGCATTGGCCGCATTTCGAGTGTGGTGGTTTGGGCCTCGCTCGGGACAAATATTTTGAGCTGGTTTAACATTGACTCCAAAAGGGATGGACTGCCAACATATAGCACGGCTAAGCCAACAAGTCCAAGACCAAACAGAGCAAGAGGGTAATAATCGACCTCCACCTTTGTTTTCAACATCACCCAGGAAATAGTGGCAAGGAGTGGTGTCATAATCAGAGCAATGACCAGCGGAGCCAGGCATGCCCGCGCTGGGTGCGATGGCAGAAATATTATCAGGGCAATCAGAAAGGTGATTGTGCCAACGAAGCCCAGATAGTTGATATTTCTGCGCTTGAGGTGGTCAATGACGGCTTGAATTATCAGATAGACAAAGATAATGAAGACAAATATGAGGGCACCTCTCCAGGTTAGTAGGTAAGATCCAAGAAAGATGCCGGCAAGTAGGCTGTAAATGAGAGGTTTGATTTTGGTCCGGCCTAAATGCCTCAGGTTATGGTCAGATTGTTTCTGATGAGCACTCTTTATTGCCAGGATGAAAAAAAGCATGGTCAGGACTGTAAATAGCACCTCAAGAGCATCCCTGTCGGCAAAGCCGAGTATTGACCGTGACAGGAACTCACTTGGAGCAATGGCGAGTAAGCCCGCAGCTATCACGCCAGCCCAGCGGTTGAACAGTTCTTTGCCGATAAGATATACCGGGATAACAGCAAGGGCACCTAAGATGGCAGGAAAGTAGACGCCAATCATATCAGCTATATGCTGAGTTGGCGATCCGAAACCAACAAGCCAGGTTATACCGCTAATCAAGTAAACAAAGAAACTCAGGCTGCTGAGCGGCTGGCCACCTGGGTATAATAGGTAAGGGTCAAAAGAGATAGAATGCGGAAAATTGTGTACGAGGTTGTCAACCTGGCGCATGAAATAATAGGCGTCTACCCCGGTAAAATTTATCCAGTCACCCACAAAGACGTTGTCATAAGGGAGAACGATTCGAAGATATAAGGCGACTCCAAAAAACAGAGCCACTAATATCCCGGCAACAAGACCTGTGCGGAATCTATTCCGGCCCACCTTGGCAACCTTCGGTTTAGTTCTGTATTTAGTGCTGGTGAGCCGCAACTTGACTGCTTGGGGCCGGCCGTTGCGTCCTTGTCCAACCTCAAATTCTACTTGTTGTCCTTCTCTAAGGGAATGATAATTCACCCCTTCAAGTTGGTTCTGATGGAAAAACAGGTCTTTTCCTTCCGCTGTTCGGATAAACCCAAATCCTCGGTCTGTAAATAGCCGTCTTATTTTACCCTTTGCCATTCATACCTCGTCTGCGTGTCTGCTATAGATTATACACCTGCTGAAACTAGAATAGAACACCCATTACCTCCATTTTTATTAAGACAAAAATAAAGGATACACATCTAGATTCTTTAATACAAATAGACCTATTTGAATATGCTTTAAAACAAATGCGTTTCCGAGTTAGATTCTGAATCTAATTCAAAATTGTCGGAATCTAACTCGATCGTACCCGCACTGAATTAGATTTGTGACTGTTAAATACAAAGACGGAA
>CAZUEB010000144.1:0-4183 GCA_964619115.1 uncultured Dehalococcoidales bacterium | reverse complement strand
GTCCACACCAGGCAGAGGGACATGAGCTATGAAGCGGAAAATTACCAGCATGCCTATAGTGAAAAGGAGACGCCGTCTCAGGTCCGGCAGAGAAAAGGCATCAAGCAATGCTTGAATAAGACGCGGTCTTCCGCTAACCTGCTGCATCTTTAAATTCCCTCCACTTTACCACCAGCAGCCACAATCTTCTTTTCAGCAGTGTCAGAGAATTTGTTGGCTTTTACTACAAGCGGACAATCGATGTCGCCATTGCCAAGAATCTTAACCGGATGTTTAAAAGACTTAATCAGGCCAAATGCAAGTAATTCTTTTGGAGTAACCTCAGTATTAGGTGAAAATACTCTCAATTCGCCGACATTAACTATACTATACTCAGTTCTAAAAATATTAACGAACCCGCGTTTCCGAGGCAAACGCTTAATTAGAGCAAGCTGACCTCCTTCAAAGCCAGGGCGAACTCCTCCTCCGGAACGTGATTTCTGCCCCTTACAACCCCGCCCTGAATAACTGCCATGCCCACTGCCATCGCCGCGTCCCACGCGTTTCCTGCTGCGTTTGGCACCTGCTGGAGGCTTTAAATTATGCTGCTGCATCAGTGACCACTTCCACTTTAACTAAATGACTGATTTTAGCTATCATTCCTCTAACGGGAGGAGAATCTTCGTGTTCCACCGTTTCGTGAAGGCGATGGAAGCCTAGAGCTTTCAAGGTTCGCCTTTGCTCCCTGGCATACCCAATATCACTCTTTATCCATTTTATGCGTAGTTTATTCACTCGGCTCGTTCTCCGTCTCCCTTATAATCTCAAGCTCAGCTTTGCGCCTTGCTACCGCCTCCTCAGGGTTTTTAAGGCTAGCTAAAGCCAACACAGTCGCTCTGACTACATTTACAGGATTTGGACTACCCAGAGATTTGCTAAGGACATCCTTTATGCCTGCAGCTTCAAGCACTGCGCGAACTTTACTACCGGCAATGACTCCTGTTCCAGGCGACGCCGGTTTAAGCAATACCTTCGCTGCCCCTGACTTAGCCAGAATTTCATGCGGTATAGTAGTTCCTGACATAGTTATCTTGTAAAGATCCTTACGAGCTACGACTCCGGCCTTACGAATTGCTTCGGGCACCTCCTTAGCCTTGCCCAATCCAAACCCCACATGCCCGTTGCCGTCACCGACAACCACCAGCGCCCTAAAACGAAGACGCTTACCACCTTTGACAACCTTAGTTATTCGATTAAGTGACACTAGTTTCTCATTAATGTCGAGTTCGCTAGCATCAACTTTGGTTCTCTCTTCAATTAGATTCTTAATTGCTTTCATATACAAACCTCAAAAGTCCAGTCCAGCTTTCCTAGCAGCTTCTGCCAGAGCTTTAATTCGTCCATGATATTGGTAGCCGCCCCTGTCAAAAGCTATCTGCTTAACACCTTTCTTCAAGGCACGTTGAGCCACAAGGGAGCCGACCAGCTCAGCGACTTCCGTTTTTCTCTTTCCTGCGATTTTGTTCCTTATTTCTGCGTCCAAGCTGCTCGCCGAAACCACGGTGCATCCCACGGAATCGTCTACAACCTGAGCGTAAATATGACTCAAACTGCGAAAAACGCAAAGCCTCGGTCTCATCGCCGTACCGCTTACTTTGGCTCTAACCCGAACGTGACGTCGCTTTCGCGCCAGCTTTGTATCTACTTTAACTGCCAACGCCCTTTATCCTTTCATTGATGCTTTGCCCGCTTTGCCAGGTTTCAGACGAACCCTCTCACCGGCATATCTGACACCCTTGCCTTTGTAAGAGTCTGCAGGCCGTATAGCTCTAATCTGAGCCGCTGCCTCACCCACAACCTCCTTGTCGATACCAATAATCCGAACCCGGTTCGTACCTTCCACCACAATTTCTACGCCATCTGGTGGAGAAAAATCTACCGGATGACTGAACCCGATTTGCAGCGATAGTTTATCGCCAGCTTTCTGTGCCCGGTAGCCAACACCACTCAACTCTAAGACCTTTTCAAAACCTTTAGTAACGCCTTCAACCATGTTAGCCAAAAGGCTACGAGTCAAACCGTGCAAGGCACGATGACTTCTGTTATCGGTAGGCCTCGCCACTATCAGGTTTCCGTTCTTAAGCGTAATTGCCATATCAGGGTGAAATGAGCGTGTCAGCTTGCCTTTACCCCCCTCCACAGTCACTTCATTACCTTTAACATCTACCCTGACATCCTGCGGCACAGGTATAGGCATCAATCCTATTCGGGACACAATGTCGCCTCCGAGAAGCTACTCACCAAACATAACATAACAATTCACCGCCTAGGTTCCGGCGCCATGCGTCCTGGCCGGTCATAACACCTTTGGATGTGGACAAAATAGCAACGCCAAGTCCACCGTAGACACGGGGAATCTCTTTACGTCCACTGTATAATCTAAGACCTGGCTTGCTAACCCTTTCTAAACCAGCAATAGCAGGACGCCCATTTATATATTTCAATGATATTTTAATCACTCGCTGTGGCTTACCCTTAAGAACAGTATATTCAGTTATAAACCCTTCTTCTTTGAGTATTTTGGCGATAGATAGCTTAATCCTAGAAGCTGGCATAAGCACACTATCATGGTGTGCCATGATTGCGTTGCGAATTCGGGTCAACATATCAGCTATTGGGTCAGTTACCATGGACTCATGCCTCCAGCACTTTCAATCACCAGCTTGATTTTCTCACTCCAGGAATTTCACCTTTTAAAGCCAATTGCCTAAAGCAAATACGACACAGGCCAAACTTGCGTATATAGGCACGGGGTCTGCCACACAACTTGCATCGATTTCGATGCTGCACCCTATACTTTGGAGGGCGCTGCGACTTTAAAACTTTAGATAACTTTGCCATTTTACCGAGAAATTAACTCCTTCTAAAAGGCATACCCAGAGCTTCAAGCAAACTCCTGCCTTCTTCATTACTAGCTGCAGTAGTAACTATGGTTATTTCAAATCCCCGCAATTTATCCACTTTATCATAGTCAATCTCGGGAAAAACAATCTGCTCTTTAATTCCTAAAGTATAGTTGCCTTTTCCATCGAACGAATCGCGGGGTATTCCCTGAAAATCCCTGATTCGCGCCAAAACAACACTGACGAGCTTATCAAAGAAGTCGTACATTCGTTTACCCCGCAATGTCACCATCATACCTATAGGCATACCTGCTCTCAGTTTAAAAGCCGCGATTGACTTCTTAGCTCGCGTTATTACCGGATGTTGTCCCGCAATAGCCACCAAATCCTTCTCAGCACCTTCTAAAGCCTTAGGATTTTGTATCGCTTCGCCCAAACCGATATTCAGCACGATCTTACTAAGCCTCGGGACCTGCATCACGCTCTTATACCCGAACTTACCCATTAGCTCGGGTACCACTTCCTTCTCATATCTTTCCTTTAAGCGAGACATCCCTAAAATGTACCTTTCAATTAATCGAGCACTTCATGACAGGAGCGACAAATTCGCGTTTTCCTGCCATCTTCAAGAAAACGGGAACCGACTCGAGTCGGTTTATTACACTTACTGCAAATTAACATCACATTTGAAACAGCCAGTGGTGCTTCCAGCTCAATTATGCCAGCCTGCCTAGCTTCGCGACGAGCTCGGGAATGGCGCTTAACCATATTAACGCCTTCAACTATTACCTCTTCTTTCTTAGGCAAAGTCTTTCGCACCTTACCCTTCTTGCCTCTATCTTTGCCGGCAATAACAAGAACCGTATCATTTTTCCTAATCTTCATTTCACAGAACCTCAGGAGCCAACGATATTATCTTCATAAAATTCTTATCTCGGAGTTCCCTGGCTACCGGACCAAAAATGCGAGTGCCTCTGGGGTTGTTCTTATCATCCAAGATAACCGCAGCATTGTCATCAAATCTAACATAAGAGCCATCCGAACGATGATGTTGTTTAGCTATGCGCACAACCACCGCCCGAACCACATCACTCTTTTTCACCACACCGCCAGGTATGGCCCGTTTTACTGTCCCGACAATAACATCGCCAACAGTGGCATATCTTCTCCGCGTGCCACCAGGCACGTTGATGCACATAATCTGCCGAGCTCCAGTATTATCTGCCACTTTAAGTCTAGTATAAGGCTGAATCATTATTCCTTATCTCTTCTAAATTATCTCAGCAGGCTCAACCTCAACC
>CAZUEB010000143.1:0-4191 GCA_964619115.1 uncultured Dehalococcoidales bacterium | reverse complement strand
TTACAGTGGAGGTGATGGCAGTGACCAAGAAAGCGAGGCTCGGTCTTTACCTTGACGATGAGACGGTCAGAAGGCAAATTAAGGTTGCCGCGGCTAAACGTGGCATGAGCACGACAGCTTACTGTGCTCAGGCCATCAAGGAGCGTTTGGTGAGGGATGGCGAGATAATCGACAAGACTGACGGAAATAAGAAAGCCTTGTTAGCCCGGATGGACAAGCTCAGACAGGATATAGGCCCCGTTGGTATGCCTGCTGCCGAACTTGTTGAGGAAGGCCGACGGAGATAGTGATATGGCACAAGAATCAGGGCTAATAGTTGCAGACGCTTCGGTGGTGCTGAAGTGGCAACTTGATGACGAAGATTGTATCCCGCAGGCAACGGCGTTAAGAGATGATTTCTATGCTCGAGGGGCTGTCAATGTGATAGCCCCTCATCTTTTGGTTTACGAAGTGGTTAACGGCATAGCTACAGCTGCCAGGCAAAGGCGAGTCGCCCCGGATAAGGCTATAGAAGCACTGAGTAATCTCATGGCGCTTGGTGTCGAACTTAAGGAGGTAGAGCCACTGAGAGTTTTGGAGGCAGCGCTCAGATATAACCTGGCAGCCTATGATGCTGCTTACCTCGCCCTGGCGGAAGCAGAGAAATGTGAGCTATGGACTGGTGATAGGAGTTTTTATCAGACTATGAGAGGTGAATTAGCCTGGGTAAAGTGGATTGGCGATTACAAGGTCCACAAGGAATTGTGATTTAAGGAATGGATGCTGATTTGAAGCAGGTGCATGAGTATTTACGGGTTATTGAAAAGGAACTAATCGCTGGCAATGCAACCGAGCATACTCACCGGCCGGCTTTGAAAACGTTAGTGGAAGGTTTGGCGAAGGGTATCATTGCCACCAACGAACCCCAGCGAACCGAATGCGGCGCTCCTGACTTCCTGGTTACCAAAGGGGTTTTCCAGGTTGGCTATATCGAGGCCAAGGACGTCAGTAAGAGCCTGGATGAGGCCGAAAAGTCGGAACAGTTGAAGCGGTATCGCGATTCTCTTCCGAACCTCATCCTGACTGATTACCTTGAGTTCCGATGGTATGTAGATGGTGACCTCCGCTGCCCATCAGCATGTCTGGGGACATTAACAAAGGATGGCAAAATCAAGCGCGACAAGGCTGGTGTCCAAGCTGTAGCTGAGCTTCTTAATGAGTTCCTGGCTCTTAAAGCTGAGGCCGTAGGCACACCAAAAGAACTGGCGAAACGGATGGCACGCTTGGCACACAGGCTCCGTGACCTGGTCACTTCCGCTTTCCAGAAGAAGCTGAATTTGCCATCACTAGGCAACCTCTACAAGGCATTCTGTGATACCTTGGTGCCCGACCTTACCGCCGAGCAGTTTGCCGATATGTATGCCCAGACTATTGCTTACGGGCTATTCGCCGCTCGATGCAATAGTCCTAATGGTACAAAGTTTACCCGTCAGTATGCCAGGGACATGGTGCCGAAGACTAACCCCTTTCTCCGCAACATCTTTGACCATATTGCCGGGGCTGGATTACCAGAGATAATCGCTCCTGAGGTTGATGATGTAGCGCAACTGCTGGCGCAGGCTGACATGGATTCTGTCCTGAAAGACTTTGGCAAGCGCACGGCTAAAGAAGACCCGGTGGTGCATTTCTATGAGACCTTTCTCGCTGAGTATAACCCCAAAGTCCGCGAGATGCGTGGCGTTTACTATACTCCTGAGCCAGTAGTTTCCTACATTGTCCGCTCAATTGACCACCTGCTGAAGACCCGCTTCAGCAAGCTCCAGGGATTGGCTGATGATAAGACGCTGATTCTTGACCCGGCAGTAGGCACCGCTACCTTCCTTTACTTGGTAATGAACGAGATACACGAATCCATGCTCAGCCAGAAGCAGAAGGGCATGTGGAATGACTACGTGGCTGATAAACTTCTCCCGCGCATCTTTGGCTTTGAATTGCTCATGGCACCCTATGCCGTTGCCCACCTCAAACTGGGGCTTCTACTACTGGAAACTGGCTACCAGTTCAAGAGTAACCAGCGTTTGGGCATCTATCTCACCAACACGCTGGAGGAGGCAATTAAGCACTCAGAGGTTCTCTTTGCCCAATGGATAAGCGAAGAAGCCAACGCTGCCGCCCAAATCAAGAAGGAAAAGCCAATCATGGTGGTGCTAGGGAATCCACCGTATTCTGTAAGCTCTCTCAACCGTGGTGAGTGGATAGATACGCTCTTGGACGATTATAAAACGGGCCTGCACGAGAAGAAGCTAAACATAGATGACGACTATATTAAGTTTATCCGGTTTGCCCAGTGGCGTATCGACAAAACCGGCTACGGGATACTGGGGTTCATTACTAACAACTCCTATCTGGATGGGTTGACCCACCGGCGGATGCGGGAGCATCTGCTTGAGAGCTTTTCCAATATTTACATTCTGAATCTTCACGGTAGTTCCAGAAGGGGAGAGCAAGCTCCGGGCAATATCAAGGACGATAACGTGTTTGATATACAGCAAGGTGTAGCGATAGGCATCTTCGTGAAGGAGCCAGAGAAAATTGGCCAGAAGCGCGTCTATTACGCCGATATGTGGGGAGCACGAGAAATTAAATATCGGACCCTTTCTGAATCAGGTGTTGAATCGACAGACTGGCAAGAGCTAACGCCAGTTGCACCTCATTTCTTCTTTGTGCCGAAGGATTTCTCTCTAGAGGAAGAATACTCCAATTACTGGTCAATAAAGGATATTCTCCCACTTAGCGGACCTGGGATAAAGACCGAGCGTGATAGGGTATCTATTCATTGGACTATTGAATCGGTAAAGAAGACGCTGACTGACTTTACTTCCAAATCCGAGGCAGAGATAAGAGAAATCTACCAACTCGGACAAGACAGTCGAGATTGGAAAGTAGGCTCAGCCAAAGCCGATGTAATTGAATCGAAATCAGACGCAGACCTAATCAATGCAATACTATACCGGCCTTTTGATACTAGATACACCTACTACACTGGAAAAACAAGGGGGTTCATTGGCACGCCGGATAGACGAGTAATGCAGCATATGGCGAAGGACAATATTGCTTTGCTCTCGTGTCGCCAACAGGCGGAGCTTGGATTCTACCATATCTTATGCTCCAATAAGTTAGCAGAGTGCTGCGCCGTTTCTCTTAAGACCAGAGAGATAACTTCAGTCTTCCCCCTCTACCTCTACCCTGCTGAGAAGAAAATTCAGAGTGATAAGACCGGCGGAAAGGAAGCCGGTGTTCAGGATGTTATGCCACTCCAGGAGAAACGAGAGCCAAACCTTAAACCTGAGTTCATTGAAGCCGTTTCAGATAAGCTAGGGCTGAAGTTTGTTTCGGATGGTAAAGGCGACCTAAAGGAAACCTTCGGGCCGGAGGACATCTTCAACTATGCCTATGCCGTCTTCCATTCGCCAACGTACCGCAGCCGGTATGCCGAGTTTCTCAGGATAGATTTCCCTCGGCTGCCGCTTACTTCAGACAAAGGACTTTTTCAGGTGCTGGCAGAGAAGGGTGCCGAGCTGGTCACGCTGCACCTCATGGAAGCGCCGGCGCTTGAACAGCAGCGTACCCAGATAAAATTCGATGTTTCTGGCTCCAATGTAATAGATAAGGTTACCTACAACGAGACTGGCGGGCGGGTTTACATCAACAAGCAACAGTACTTTGAAGGAGCCCCGCCGGAGGTGTGGGTCTTTCAGATTGGTGGCTACCAAATCTGCCAGAAGTGGCTAAAAGACCGCAAGGGTAGAAAATTGAGCTACGATGACCTTGTACATTACCAGAAGATAGTGGCGGCGATTAAAGAAACCATCCGGCTGATGGCAGAGATAGACGAGATGATACCCGAGTGGCCGGTGGAGTAGATATGGAAACGGAAATTAGGTCTTTTGATATAAAGAAACTGCCTTACACAGTACGTTTTGGCTTGGGTTCTACCGAGCCTATCAAGAGGTGGGGAAGATTTGAACTGGGAAAGAGCGGTGACCTCTACTGGACTCGTGCGATTGATGTACGTAAAGATTGTGATTCTACCAATACACATACATCCATTCACGAGAGCGGAGAGGTACATTTATCGCGTTATATGGGGAAGGGCGAGAAACAAAAGAAGGTCTACTCAGGTAAAGCCGCGGACATAGGCAGCACATTGAA